>CAYVLO010000092.1:0-9766 GCA_964452125.1 uncultured Anaerolineaceae bacterium
AAAGTAGGAAGCCGCGAGCAGGGCGTTTGCTGGCGGCCTTTTCTCAGGTCTTGATTCGCAGAAGGAGGTGACATGATGTCGGACGAATTCAGTGTGGGGAGCGACAAAGGCCCGGAGCAGCCCAAGAGTGATCTGGTCAAAGAGCTGCAGATTCTGGGCCAGGAACTCTCGGCAGCCGTCAAATCGCTGTGGGAAAGCGAAGAGAGCCGCCGACTGCGCGAGGACATTGGCGCGGGATTTGTAGAGCTGGGGCACCAGCTCGATTCGGCGGTCAAGTCGGCTCAGGAAAGCGAGGCTACCCGGCAGTTCCAGGGACAACTCAAGGAAACGGTCGAAAAAGCCCGGGAGAGCGACCTGGTGGACAAGATCGAAGAAGGCCTCATCTCGGGCCTCCGCGAGCTGAATGTCCAGATCTCCAAGTTGGTCGATGCGTTGGCCGGGGAGGCGCGTTCAGAACCGGAGGAACCCACCCAGGCGGAGGGAGAGCGATGATCTTTGAGAATGTGCAGCCTGGGCTCGAAGGCCAGGTGGTAGAGCTTGTGACCGAAGAGAATACGGCTCGACACCTGGGCAGCGGCGGGGTGAGTGTATTGGCTACGCCGCGGATGATCCTGTTGATGGAACGGGCCGGTGTTGCCGCTGTGGACCACCTGTTGCCCGAGGGGTATCGCACGGTGGGCGCCCATCTCGATGTGAGCCATCTGGCGCCGACGCCGGTGGGGCTGACGGTCACCGCCCGCGCCGAATTGATCGAGGTCGACGGCCGGCGTCTGACCTTTCGCGTCGAGGCGCACGACGGGGTGGAGCTGGTGGGGGAGGGCACCCACCAGCGCTATATTGTCAGCGTCGAGCGCTTTGGCCAGCGGGTGGCCGAAAAAGCCCGGTGATCGCTAGACGATCCGATAGTGAGCAGCCCAGTGGCGAGTGAGCACCCACTGGGCTGTCTTTTTGTGGTAGGCAAGCTCCCAGGTTTCGGGACCGGGCGTCTGCACCAGAAAGCGGTGGATGGCCTGCCCGTCGTCGGTCTCGATCCGTTCCCGGCCCCACGACTCGATGACATATCGGCGGTCTTGCCAGAAAAAGGCCAGGGGCCAAGGCGTTCCATCGGAGCGCAGGCGGGCCTCTACGGGGATCGGTTCATCGAGGTAGTGGATCATCCTTGCCTCCGCTCCTGCAACAGGCTGATGAGCAGGAGGTGGAGGGCGGCCTCGGCAGAAAGGGCCTTGTTTTCCAGGCGATCGCCCTGCCACACGTGGCGCTCGCATTGTTCGCCTTCGGAGCCGGCCAGGGCGATGTAGGTCAGTCCCACCGGTTTTTCGGGCGTGCCCCCGCTGGGGCCAGCGACGCCGGTGACGGAGAGGCCCAAGTCGGTGCCCAGGCGTTGTCTCACGCCTCTGGCCATCTCCAGGGCGACTTGCTCGCTGACGGCTCCGTATTGGACCAGGGTTTCGTGATGGACCCCCAAGAGCGCTTCCTTGGCCTCGTAGGCATAGGCCACCACGCCACCCACAAAGTAGCTGGAGCTGCCGGATACATTGGTCAGACGATGGGCCAGCAGTCCACCGGTGCACGATTCGGCCGTAGCCAGCGTCAGGCCGCGCCGAGAGAGCAGGGCGCCCACTTGTTTTTCCAGGGTCATGGCTTCCTCCTGGACTATTATAGCACAAAATGGGATGGGGCGGCCAACTGCGAGGCTCGGATAGACAGCCCCCTGGTTTCATGGTATAATGGCGGCCGTTGCCATCCGGTTTTGATCAGCCGGAAGCCACGGGAAGGGTGACAATCGATGGACCGCACCAAGAGCATCTCCTTCGTGATCCCGTTGCTCAATGAAGAGGAATCGCTACTGGAGCTCTACAGGCAGATTCGCCAGGCTGTGGAGCTGCTGTCGTTAGAGTATGAGATCCTTTTCGTCGACGATGGCAGCACCGACGGCTCTGTGGCCATTCTCGAGGACCTGTACGAGAGCGACCCCGACCATGTGCGCGTGATCCAGTTCCGCCGTAACTTTGGCAAGACGGCGGCGATGACGGCCGGCTTTTCCCATGCGCAGGGCGACGTCGTGGTGACGCTCGATGCCGACTTGCAGGACGATGCCGGCGAGTTGCCCAAGCTGTTGGCCAAGCTGGACGAAGGCTATGACTTGGTGGTGGGCTGGCGCGCCAATCGCCAGGACCCGGCGTCCAAGACCTGGCCGTCCAAGCTGTTCAACGCCGCAGTTTCGTCGCTGACGGGCGTCAAGTTGCACGATTTCAATACGGGCTTCAAGATGTACCGCCGCGAGGTGGTGCAGGATCTGAGGCTGTATGGAGAGCTGCACCGTTTTGTCCCGGTGCTGGCCCATTGGCAGGGCTATCGGGTGGCCGAAGTGCCGGTGACCCACCACCCCCGCCAATACGGCAAGTCGAAATATGGCCTCCGCCGTGTAGCGTGGTTCATCGATTTTCTGAGCGTCCTTTTCCTGACCACCTACTTGAAACGCCCCATGCGCCTGTTCGGGATGATGGGCAGCGTGTTTGCCGGATTGGGCTTGCTTATCATGCTGTATCTGGCCGGGGTGTGGCTGATTGAGGGGGGCATTGGCTGGCGGCCGCTGCTGTTCTTTGGCACGACGGCGTTGATGGTGGGCATCCAGTTGCTCAGCGTGGGTCTGCTGGGTGAGATGCTCCGCAACATCACCTTTCGCGCTGATGAGGAGTACTCTATCCGGCGCATTTGGGGACCACTGGCAGATCGTTCGTAAAGCTCCCGGCCTTTCAAGGGCCCGAGGAGGATGGGCTGGCCCCCCTGGGTGCCCTTGTCTGCGGCGTCGATGTCCTTTCAGGAACCAATAGGCTTGTATGACAAAAGTTCTGGTTTTATCACCCTGTGATGTGTTTCCGCCGGTGCACGGCAGCAGCATGGCGATCTATCATACCCTCGAGTTCCTGTCCGAGACCAACCGGGTCTCGGCTTTGTTATGTGCTCTCTACTCGCAACAGGGCGGGGTGGATCTGACGAGTCCCAACCTTTCGGTCCGTTACTGCCGCGAATCGGTCCTCGACAAACTGGGCTACAAAGGCCTGCTGATCAATCCGTTCTACTACCGCGCGGCCTGGCAGGCGGCCCGCGAGTTCCAGCCCGACGTGATCCAGGCTGAGCTTTTGTGGACGGCCCCGGCGGCCCTTTGGCTGCGCAAAAAGCTGGGCGCGCCGGTGGTCCTGATGCAGGAGAATGTCGAATATCTGAAATTCGTGCGCTTTGGGATGACCAGCCCCCTGCTCAAAGGGATCAAACATCTGGAAGGTTGGGCCTGCCGGGCCGCCGACCGGGTGGTGGCCCTTTCGGAGGTCGACCGCGATTTTATGGTCGATCTGTACGGCGTGCCCCTGGACCGGTTTCGCCTGATTCCCCACGGCGTCGATCCCGAACTGTTCGACTATCGAGCTGACGGAGCAGCCGCCGCCCGCCAGAAGCTGGGCCTGGCATCAGACGCGCCTTTGCTGACCTTTGTCGGCAAGCTGGACTATATTCCGAACGCGCGTGCCGTAGAATATATTGTCGAGCGCATTGCCCCGGCTGTGTGGGCGCGCTATCCCGAGGCCACCTTTGCGGTGATCGGACAGGGCGCCGAGGAGATGGCCCAATACGCCCAGCCGCGCATCCTGTTCACCGGCTTTGTCGACGCCCGCAAAGGAGCCCGGCCCAACCTGAGCGATTATCTTTCGGCCTCGGATGTGGTGTTGGTCCCCCTGGATTCTGGCTCGGGGACGCGGCTCAAGATCGTCGAAGCGGCGTCGAATGGGCGGGCGGTGGCGTCGACCCGGATCGGCGCCGAGGGCCAGTCGTTTGTGGACGGCCAAGAGATCCTGCTGACCGACGCGGTGGATGGGGCCTTTGTGGACGCGACGCTCCGCCTGTTGGACGATCCGGCGCTGCGGGATCGGCTGGGTCGGGCAGCGAGGGCCAGGGTGTTGGCTCAGTACAGTTGGCGGGCCCAGGTGCGCAAGATGGAGCAGGTGTACGAGGAACTGGGCGTGTAAACCCACCTGCTCGCCGCGCCACCGGGGAATTGGGGCCAAATTGCCTTGTCCGTGGAGAGCATGCCATTTGCTCCGCTAGCTTGCGCGGGATCGCCAGATCCCGCGCCCTTTGGAACCGCCCTGGGCTGCATACGGAGTTTACAGTAGCCTTGGTGGGAATAAGGAAGGGTAGAATTGAAAGCACTGGTGGTTATCTTTGAGGAATTGGTGCCTATCAGCGGAGGGGGCACCCCTCGGACGTTTAACATTGTGCGGTCTCTGGCCGAGCAGGGCCATGAGGTCTATGTGGCGGCTTCCTTTGGCGTGGACGAGGAGCAGGCAAGGCAAGAGTTGGGGGCGGCTGGCGTGCTCTCGCTGGCTGGGGTCAGCCGCATGGATCCCCGCAAGATGCGCAAGTATGCCCTCACCTATCCGGTGAACATCCTGCAGGTGGCGGCTTTTGCCTGGAGGCTGGGGCCCGATGTCATCCTGACCCATAATACGGCCGCCGGATTTGCAGCGCTGCTGGGGAAATTGCTGCGGCCCCGCACCGTCACCGTCTGCGACCTGACCGACCTGCTGTTCGAATATCTGGACGATTACCAGGGGGGCTGGCTCAAGGTGGCGGCTGCAGGCGGCCGCTGGATGGAGCGCACCAGCGTGCGCCGCTCCGACCGGATCATTACCATCAGCGGCGCCATGCGCGAAATCCTGGTGGGTGACTATGGCGCCCTGCCCGACCGCGTGGACATTGTCCACGACGGGGTCGATACCCGCGTCTTTCATCGCCAGGAAGGGGAGGATTTGCGACGCGAGCATGCGCCCGACGCGGACCATGCACTCATTTTTCACGGCGTGATCGATCCCCAGGACGGCCCAGAACTTTTGATCGAAGCGGCGCCCCTCATCCTGGAACGATTCCCCCGGACCTGTTTCTGGATGGTGGGCGATGGCACCGCAGTGCCCGCTCTCAAGGCACAGGCCGAGGCCGCCCATCTGTCGGACCGGTTCTTCTTTTCGGGTTGGGTGCGGCAGGGCGATGTGGCCCGCTATATATCGGCCAGCGATCTGGGATTGGTCATCTTGCCCGACGTCCTTTCGGCGCGGGGCCGGGTGACCCTCAAGGTGTTCGAGTATTGGGCCTGTGGCGTGCCGGCCATCCTGCCCAGGTTGCCGGCTTTGCAGGAAGTCGTCGGTGACGAGGTGGCGAGCCTGTTCTACACCCCGGGCGATGCCCGGGACCTTGCCAATCGGGTGGGCGAATTGCTGGCAAACGACGAACGGCGAACCGAAATGGGCCGTATTGGGCTGCAACGGGTCCTGAAGGAATTCGAGTGGCGCGCCCTCACCGGCGAGATCGCCCGCCTCTGCGCTCAGTATGTTTCATCCTCTCGCTGACGAAGGGCTTTTCACCGAAAGACAATCCTACGGCTTGCATAGGCTCTTGATAGATGGTGCATGGCAAGGCTCCGCGCCCTGTGTCTGCACGGCTGTCCGTGTCCCCACGGCGTCCTCGGGGTCGGCGAGCAGAAAGGATGGGGACAGCGAGCAGAGCCGGGCCCAATGACGGACCCGGCAGCCGCTTTGCCTCCGGCACGCGTGATGATTGTCTGTCATGACAAAGTCGGGTATAATATCCAGTGATTGCAGACCGCAGTTCATCTTCGGCCTGTCGAAATTGGAGGGTTCGAATGAAAGTATTAGTTGCCAATCCGCCCTGGCCAGGCCCTGGGTACGGCGCCCGGTCGGATGTGCGGTGGCCCCACAAACGGGTCGACAAGTATATCGAGTATCCCATCTATCTGTCGTATGCAGTCGCCGCCGTCGAGCAGGCTGGATTCGAGGTCATGTTCATTGATGCGATTATGGACGAGCTGTCCATTGACGAGTTTGCCCAGCGGGTGCAAGCTCTCGCCCCCGATCTAGTTTGCATGGAAACCTCCACGCCCAGCATTGGGTTCGATCTGGAAACGGCGGCAGCCGTCAAACGCCTGTCTCCCCATACATTTGTGGCCTTGCTCGGCTCCCATCCCACCTTTTTCGACCGGCAGATGATCGACGAGAACCCGGCGGTCGATGCTGTCATTCGGGGCGAGTTCGAGTACACCTGCGCCGATCTGGCCAAGGCCCTGGAAGATGGGGGCGACCTGAGCCAGGTCCTGGGACTCACCTATCGGGGGGAGGATGGCGCCGCCCAGCGAAACCCCGACCGGCCCCACTTTGAACCCCTGGACGACATGCCCTTTCCGGCCCGGCACATTGTCAAGGGCGAAGGGTACCGGGCCGGCATTTATAGCGGCGGCTATCCGACGGCCATGGTCAGCTCGCGGGGATGTCCCTTCCGCTGCACCTTTTGTCTGTGGCCTGACATGCTGTACGGGCACAAGTTCCGGGCTCGAAGCGCCGAGAATGTGGTCGCCGAGATCGAGCAGGCGGTACGCGTGTATGGGCACGACGAGATCTATTTTGACGATGATACCTTTTCGATCGATCGCCAGCGGGTGTTGGACATCTGTCGCCTGATCCAGGAAAAGGGGTTGCACAAAGAAGCCGAGTGGATCGCCCAGTGCCGCGTGGACACGGTGGATCGCGAGATGCTCGAGGCAATGAAGGCCGCCAATTGCGGCTATATCCTGTTTGGCGTCGAATCGGGCTCGCCGGCGATGTTGAAAAAGATGAAAAAGGGCATCACCCTGGACAAGGCGCGGGAGGCCTTTGCCCTGACCAAGTCGGTGGGCATCAAGACCCAGGCCTTTTTCCTGTTTGGCATGCCGGGCGAAACCCAGGAGACCATCCGCGAGACCATCGCGTTTGCCAAGGAGTTGAGTGCTTCGAGCACCCAGTTTGCGGTGGCCATTCCCCACCCGGGGACGGCGCTCTATCAGGAATGCAAGGAAAACGGCTGGTTGACCAGTGAAAACTGGGTGGATTACACGTCCGAAGCTTCGTTGATCGAGACGCCCTGGCTCGCCGCTGAGGAGGTCGAGGCGGCGCGGGTGCAGGCCTATCGCGAGTATTACTATCGTCCCCGCTTTATCTTGAGCGAGGCCCTCAAGATACGCCGTATGGCCGACATCAAGCGCCTGGCGCGGGGAGCCAACTCGGTGCGCGGCCGAATCCGGTTCTTTCAAAAGGCGGCCCAAGAACGTTCGGAGGACTCTCAACCTGTACCAGAAGCGTAGGGCAGGGGAGAATCGCCAACACCCTAGGTGGGCGGAATTGCGCCGCGTGGGGCCCCTTGTCGAATTTGGCAACGCTCAATGGATCGACCGGATGAGGATTCGTCTTGGAGGAATGGGAACTCGATGACGCGGGTAACCGCTGGAGTGGCCAGGCCCAATTGGGTGTTCGGGGTCATCCTGGGCGCGTTTCTGGCGTTGGCCCTTGCCTATAACGCCCTGACACCCATTTATGAGACTCCGGACGAGCTGCAGCATGCTGCGTTTGTGGCATGGCTTGCCGATGGCCAGGGATTGCCGATCGTCGATCTCCAGGACGTGGGCCCCTGGGCTCAGGAGGGAACCCAGCCGCCCCTGTACTATTGGGTGGTGGCCCGGCTGATCGGCTGGCTTCCTCACCCACCGGCTGACGATTTGGCCACCCTTAACCCCTTTGCCAAAGTCGGCGATCCCTTGCACCCGGACAACAAGAATCAGGTGGTACATCTCGTCGAAGAAGAGGGATGGCCCTTTCCGCCCCGGGTGCGGTTTGTGCGCGTGGCCCGGTTCATCTCCACCCTGATGGGGATGGCCACACTGGCGTTGATCTACTGGTTGGGCCGTATCGCGTTCCCTCGCCGGCAAGGAATGGCCCTGGGCATGATGGGCCTGGTGGCCTTTACGCCCCAATTTCTGTTCCTCAGCGCCTCGATCAATAACGACAACCTGGTCATCCTGCTCTCGTCTGGGGCGCTGGTCGCGCTGGCCCTCTGGCTATCGCGACCGGGATTGCCGGGTTGGTTTTCTCTGGCGGGCTTGGGCGCATTGTTGGGCCTGGCAGCGCTGGCCAAGTTCGGTGGGCTCCTTTTGTGGCCCCTGGCGGCAGGCGCCCTGTGTTTCCTGGCCTGGCGCGAAAAAAGCCTTCGCTGGCTGATCCTGGCTGGGCTGTGGGTGCTGGGGATTGCGCTGGCGATCTCGGGATGGTGGTTCGTGCGCAATTTTCAGCTCTATGGCGACCTGAGCGGCCTGGAGCCCCATCTGGCGATCATGGGGATGCGCAAGAGGGCCCCGTCGGCGGTCGAGGCCCTGCGCGAATTCAACGGGTTCCGGTATTCGTTTTGGGCGCTGTTTGGTTGGTTCAATATCCTGGCGCCCGAGCCGTTTTACTGGCTCATGGATGGGTTGACGGTTCTGGGGATTGCCGGTTTGGTCAAGCGGGTTGTGCGCACGGGTCGCCAGTGGCACAGCGCCATGCGCCCTGTATGGGTCCTGTTGGCGGGCTGGTTGGCGTTGGTGGCCCTCGGCGTTGTTCGCTGGACCTTTTCGACGCCGGCCAGCCAGGGGCGGTTGCTGTATCCGGCGCTGCCGGCCATTGCGTTTTTTTTGGTGGTGGGCTGGTCCGAGTTTATCCCCGAACGGTTCCGGCGCCCGGTTGCGGGGCTCGGCCTGGGTTTGGGGATTGTGTGGGCTGCGCTGTGTCCAGTGCTGTTCATTCGACCGGCCTATGCCTTGCCCGAACGGGTCGTTGCGGTGGAGCAGATAGGCTTTGAACCGGTGGCAGTGCACGTGACCTTTGGCGATTGCTGCGAGTTGATCGGCTATCGGTTGGAATCGGAGCGAAACGCCCGTGCCGGAGATCTGATCCCCCTCTCCCTGGTGTGGCAGGTTCTCGGGCCGGTGGAGGACGAGTACGTGGTCTTTGTGCATGCCACCACGCTCGAATCTAGCTTGGTCGGCCAGGTGGATACCTTTCACGGTGGAGGAATGTACCCCATCCGCCAGGCAAAGCCGGGCGAGATTTTTGCCGACATGGTGCATGTGCCGATTTCCCGGCAGGTGGTTGGACCTGCCTTGATCCGCTTTAATGTGGGGGTGCAGGGTCTGAACGAGACCATGCGGCTGCCCGCCTATTCGGCCGAGGGCCAAAAGCTGGACGCCGTCTTTGTGGGTGAGGTGGGGGTGCAGCCCGATCAGTGGCCTGAACCTTCCACCGACGGCGGGATTGACGCTGCCTTTGGCCAGCAGATCCGGCTGGGTGGGGTCGAACTCTCGGCCACAGAGGTGCGCCCGGGCGGTGTGCTGACGGCCACCCTCGAATGGCAGGCTCTGGGGCCGATCTCGGAAGATTTCGTGGGGTTTGTTCACCTGGTGGGATCCGATGGGGAGGATGTGGCCCAAGACGATCATTTGCCCCTACGGGGGCGATATCCAACGCGGTTGTGGCAGGCCGATACGGTCCTCCTGGATCCCTATCGGCTAGAGATTCCGTCCGATCTGGAGCCGGGGACCTACAGCCTGCTTACGGGCTTTTACCGCCCTGTGACCAGTGAGCGGCTTGAGGCGGTGGTTCAGGCGACGGGAGAGCGTTGGCGGGACGACTTGGTTCCGTTGGGGGCCATTGTCGTCAAGGGGAGCACAGAATAAAACATGAGATGCGATCTGGCAGACGCAATCGGTATCTGTCCAGCTTCGTTGTCGAAGATGGGGCCAAAGGTGCGGGGACTGACGATCCCGCGCAAGCTGGGAGCCGTTGATACAAGCCGTTGCGAGCGTGGGCCCGGCTTAAAGTCTGCAAGGCATCCGCTGCAATCGCCGGTCGCAGGGAAT
>CAYVLO010000093.1:0-9702 GCA_964452125.1 uncultured Anaerolineaceae bacterium
CAACCCGTGCAATCCGCCAGGATATTCAGGCTGTGGCCCAGCAGTCGCTCCGTGAAATCGGCATCGATCTCCAGATCTATAACTATAACTCGGACCTCTTTTTCGGGAGCTGGTCCGATGGCTCGCCGGCGGCCTTGGGCGATCTGGATATCATGCAGTGGTCCGATTCGACCATGTTCCCCGATCCGGACCAGCAGTATTGGCTTTGTTCTGAATTGCCCACGGACGATAACCCCTATGGCTACAATTACTTTGTCTGCGACGAGGAGCTCGACGCGCTGCTCCAACAGCAGATCAAGACGGTGGACAGCGACGAACGCGTGGCCATCTTTCAGCAAATCACCAAGTACATACACGAAAATGTCTACTTCCTGGGTTTGTACGACGATGCGGACTACTGGATCGTTAACCCGCGGTTGACCGGTGTCAAGTTCTCGGGAGTCACCCCCTTCTACAACATCGTCGAGTGGGATCTGCAATAGCATCCCTTCTTTTTTCTCGGGCCGGGACGCGGATCCGCGTCCCGGCCTCCATTGACTGAAAGGAAGGGCCTATGACCCGTTACATCATCCGACGGTTGTTGCAGGCTGTCCCTCTCCTATTGATCATCAGCGTGATGCTTTTCGTCCTGATGCGCGCCAGCGGCGATCCGCTTTCCACCATGGGGGGCCGGCGTCAGATGCGACCCGAGGATCGAGAGCGTCTTGCCCGCCAGCTTGGGCTCGATCAGCCAATCTATGTCCAATATCTCTATTGGTTGATTGGCAACGACTGGACAAGCGTTGATCTTGACGGCGACGGAGAAGCTGAAACGCCTGGAACGCGCAAGGGGGTCATTCGCGGCGAGCTGGGCGAATCGCTGGTGAGCCGCGGCCGGGAGGCATGGGACATCATCTGGGAGCGCCTGCCCAATACCCTCCTCTTGATGATTCCATCCGAGATCATCATCATCACCTTTTCATTGATCATCGGGATATTCTCGGCCTTGAGGCAGTACTCAATGGCCGATCATCTCATTACTGCATTGTCCTTTGTGGGCTATTCGCTGCCCATCTTTTTTGTCGCTCTGGTCAGCATGTATCTCTTTGCCGTCAAGTTCAAAGCCTGGGGGTTGCCCTACTTGCCGACGGTGGGCATGTTCGATCCTCAGGTGGGCAAAACGCCCGGTCAGATCGTCCAGCACATGGTGCTGCCGATATTCAGCATGACGGTCATCAGTGTAGCGGGCTACAGCCGGTATGTTCGTTCCCAAATGTTGGAAACGGTCAGTCAAGACTATATCCGTACTGCCCGCGCCAAGGGGCTGGGCGAACGGGCTGTCATCTTTGGGCACGCCCTGAAAAACGCTTCTCTGCCCTTGGTGACCATTGTCGGCCTGGATATTCCCCTGTTGCTGGGCGGCGCTTTGGTGACCGAGCGGATCTTTGCCTGGCCCGGGATGGGCCGGTTGTTCTTGGATCATGTATCGCGCGGCGATGTCCCGGTAGTGATGGGCATCCTGATGCTGATTTCGGTCGCCGTGGTGGTGTTTCAGCTCCTCACCGACATTCTCTACGCGTGGCTTGACCCGCGCATTCGCTTCGACTAATTGAGAGGTTCTTTCCATGGCAACTACCGAACTATCTGCGGCAATCGACTTGGCCAGTCAAATACGGACAGAACCCCTAACCATTGGCCAGCTTGTATGGCGGCGCTTTCGCCGCCACAAAATGGCGATGGCAGGCCTCATTATGCTTGTGCTGCTGTGTGTTTATTGCTTTGGCGGCGCCTTTTTCTTCACCGAAAGCTATGCCAACTACACCGATACCAGCAAGCGCCTTCAGCCACCTTCAGCCGAACACCCCTTTGGCACCGATACGGTAGGCCGGGATATCCTGGCCCGCACGATCTATGGCGGCCAGATCTCGTTGCTGATCGGACTGACGGCTGTCCTGGTGTCCATTGTAGTAGGCGTGCTCGTCGGCGCCTTGTCCGGTTATTATGGCGGCTTGCTCGACAGCTTGCTGATGCGGTTTACCGAAGCCATGTTCACCATCCCTCAGCTTTTTCTCCTTCTGGTCATGGCCAAATTCCTGGCAGGCAAAGTGCCCACGATTCAATTTCTGGGACGCAGTTTTAGTGGGAGTGTCGTCATCATCATCGGCATCATTGGCCTGACCAGTTGGATGTATCTGGCGCGCATCGTCCGGGCGGACTTTCTCTCGCTCAAAGAGCGCGAATTTATTGTCGCAGCCCACACGATTGGCACAAAGAACGGCGCCATTATCCGCCGTCACATCCTACCCAACACGGTAGCACCCATCATCGTCTCAGCGACGCTTGGCGTGGCGTCGGCCATCCTGGCGGAGGCCTATATCAGTTTTTTGGGCATGGGCGTCCAGCCCCCCACCGCCACCTGGGGCAATATGCTCGAAGGCGCCTACAACTATATCGAAACGGCGCCCTGGCTTTGGATCTTTCCTGGCCTTCTGATTGTCCTGACCGTCTTGAGCATCAACTTTTTGGGCGACGGCCTGCGCGATGCCCTGGATCCAACGACAATCACCTGATCCAGAGATCACCGGCATCCTTTCCATGCACAAGTAGGCTGATCCATGCCGACCAACCTACCACCCGAGTATTTCGTTGCAGAAAAGCGCTACCGCGAAGCCGCTTCCATTGACGAAAAGATCGAGTGCCTGGAGGATCTGCTCAGCACGATTCCCAAGCACAAGGGCACTGATCACCTCCGCGCCGATCTGCGGCGCCGGCTCTCGAAGCTCAAAGAATCGGCCCAAACCCGAAAAAAGTCAGGGACCAGCTCCCCCTACAACATCGACAAGGAAGGGGCCGGGCAGATTATCCTGCTGGGTCCGACCAACGTGGGCAAGTCCTCCCTCGTGGCTCGGCTTACCAACGCCTCGCCCGAGATCTCGGATGCGCCCTTTACCACGTGGACGCCCACGCCGGGGATGATGCCCGTCGAAAACATCCAGATTCAGCTTATCGATACACCCCCCTTGAATCCCGATTATGTGGATCCCGAGATGATGAACTTGGTGCGCCGGGCAGACCTCCTCCTGCTGGTTGTCGATCTCCAAACCAACCCTGTGCAGCAGATTGAAGAATGTGTCGACCTGTTGGTGGAGCAACGAGTTGTGCCCAAGCTTATCGAGAAGCAGTTCACCGGCGATCCCCGGCGGCTCTTTATCAAGCCGTTGTTGGTGGTCGTCAACAAATACGATGACGACGACCTGTCCGAGATTCTCGAGATCTTTTTCGAACTCTTGGAGGTGGACTGGCCCTGCGTGGCTGTTTCGGCCCTGACCGGTCACCATTTGGAGCGCCTCAAAGAGACCGTTCTGCAAAAGCTGGATATCATCCGGGTCTATACCAAACCCCCGGGCAAAGGGCCCAACTTTGCCGCTCCCTTTGTCCTGGAAAGGGGCGCTACCGTGTCCGACCTGGCCCGCCAGGTGCACCTCGACTTCTTTGAGAAAATGAAAAGCGCGCGCGTCTGGGGGTCCCAGGTTCACGATGGCCAATTGGTAGGCCGAGAGCATGTCCTTTCCGACGGAGATATCGTCGAACTCCGCCTGTGACCTCCAGCATGTGTTGGACGGCCAGCCGACCAGTGAATTTCGTCCCCCCCAAGCGGACATTCACCCGCTCGTGCTCCCCGGGGAACATAGGGTTCATCATTACAGACTGTTTTGCCTTCCAATGATAAGATTATCTTTATGATATTCATTTCTAGTGACCATCATGCACGAAAGGGAGGCACACAGTGAACCTACTGGCCCAAGAAACCAGTCCCTATTTGCTCCAACATGCCAGCAACCCGGTGAATTGGTATCCCTGGGGGGACGCAGCACTGACGAAAGCGCGCCGCGAGGACAAGCCGATCTTTCTCAGCATCGGCTATTCGGCCTGTCACTGGTGCCACGTCATGGCCCACGAATCGTTCGAAGACCAAGCCACCGCAGACCTCCTCAACCAACATTTCGTGAGCATCAAGGTGGACCAGGAGGAACGCCCCGACCTCGACCAGATCTATATGACCGCTGTGCAGGCCCTAACTGGCAGCGGCGGCTGGCCCATGTCCGTGTTTCTCACGCCAGATGGTCACCCCTTCTACGGCGGCACCTACTTCCCGCCCCGCCCGCGTTACGGCATGCCCTCCTTCACCCAGGTGCTCCAGACCATCGTCGATGCCTGGCAGGACCGTCGCGCCGAGTTGGTGGCATCGGGGGAGAAACTGGCTGACGCCATTCAGCGCCAGGCGCAAGCAGACGCGCAGAGGGGTTCGCGGCGCCTGGAACTGAGCCAGGACACACTCCATTCCGCCTTCGGCGCGCTGCAGCAGAACTATGACAGGAGAAACGGCGGCTGGGGAGGCGCCCCCAAGTTCCCCCAGCCAATGGCTTTGGAGTTCTTGCTGCGCTATCACCACGCCACCGGTGACACCAATGCATTGGATATGGTTACCCGTACCCTGGAGGCGATGGCCCGCGGCGGTATGTATGACCAATTGGGTGGTGGCTTTCATCGATACTCGGTGGATGACCATTGGCTCGTGCCCCATTTTGAGAAGATGTTGTACGATGTGTCGCAGTTAGCTCGAGTCTACCTTCACGCATGGCAGGTGACTGGCGAGCCCTTCTTCCGAACCATCACGGAAGAGATCCTGGACTATGTCGTTCGTGAGATGACGTGTGTCGATGCCAGCATCGACAACCAGCAGTTTCGGCGCATGCCGAAACTGCCAAGCAACGCCTGCGGCGTTGCCTTCTACTCGACACAAGATGCCGACAGTGAAGGCGAAGAGGGCAAGTTCTTCGTCTGGACACCCGGCGAGATCCAAGAAGTCTTGGGCGACGAGGCAGATGCCTTCATGTCCGCCTACGGTGTGACTCGGCACGGCAACTTCGAAGGCAAGAACATCCTCGAGTTTGTGGGCGACATGAATCAACGAGCTGCTCTGGCCGAGGCTCGCCGCGCGCTGTTCGAGGCGCGAGAAAAACGTGTGCGACCAGCACGCGACGAGAAGGTGCTCACCTCCTGGAACGGTCTGATGCTGGCCGCTTTTGCCGAGGCGGCGCGGGCGCTCAACCGTGACGACTATCGCCAGGTGGCCGAGCGTAACGCGGAGTTTCTGCTGGGCGAGCTGAGACAGGAGAATGGACGTCTGCTGCGTTCCTGGAAGGCCGGAGAGGCCAAGCTCAACGGCTATCTGGAAGACTATGCCTACCTGATCGAGGGCCTGCTCGAGTTGTACCAGACTACCTTCGAGCCGCGCTGGTTTGTGGCGGCTCAGGAATTAGCCGAAACCATGATCGAGCACTATGCAGATGCTGACGGTACGTTCTTCGATACGAGTGACGACCATGAGAATCTGATCACCCGGCCCCGCGACCTGCAGGACAATGCCACGCCATCGGGCAATGCGATGGCCGTCACCGCCCTGCTGAAGCTGGCTGGCTTGACCAACGATCTGCATACTATCGACATTGCTTACCAGGCGCTCGCTCAGATGCAGCCCATGATGGCTCAGTATCCGCTTGGGTTCGGCCAGTGGCTCCAGGCGCTGGCGTACGCCCTTTCAAAGCCGCGCGAGATCGCCATCGTCGGCGAGCCTGACTCCGCCGACACACAGGCCTTGCTGAGCGTCGTTCGCGATGGCTACCGGCCCTTCCAGGTGGTGGCCTTGGGGGCACCAGGGCGACGACCGCCTGTGCTTTCCCTCCTTCAGGATCGCGGCCTAGTCGACGGGCGTGCTGCGGCTTATGTGTGCCGCGATTTCGCCTGCCAGGCGCCGGTTACGAAGCCCGAGGCGCTGCGGGCGCTCCTCGAACAGACCACTTCACGATTTGACGAAACAGATCCAGTTCGCCTTTGACTTTTCGTCGCCAATGCTGTATATTAGCATTGGTGCTGGAAGTTCGCCCGCGCGCGGACCAGTTGCCAGGAGACGAGAATGGTGAGACAATTGAAAGTCGTCATTGAAAAGCATTCCGACGGGTACGTTGCCTATCCCCTTGGGTTGAAAGGTGTTGTCGTCGGTGAAGGGGATACCTACGAGGAAGCGTTGGAAGATGTCACTTCTGCTATCGCTTTTCACATCGAGACCTTTGGAAGAGAAGCCTTTGAGGACGAAACGTCTGTCCTGGAAGCTTTTGTCGCCGAGACGCAAGTGACCGTCTGATGCCCAGGTTCCCTGCGGATGCCCCACTCAGAAGGGTGATCAGGACCTTGGAGGAGTTGGGATTTGCAGTTGTGCGCCAAGGGAATCACATCGCTATGGTGCGTGAAAACCCTGATGGTACCAGAACTCCGTTAACCATGCCCAATCATTCGCGGATCAGGGGCTCCACTCTACGCACGATCCTGACCCAGGCCGGCATTCCGAGGGATGAGTTCTTGAAGGCCTATCAGAAACAATGATCACACTTACCTTTCGCGACCCCCGTTCGGAAATACAGCGGTCGTGCTCAAGCTATCGGCCCTGTTTGGTCAGTGGGCCCAGGCCTCGATGCATGTTTTTTGAAGCGGTGAGAGATTGCCGGCGGCGGTAATCTGGAGTCCGCTGACGCACAAGTCTTGCTGTGGGTTGTTCGCGAGGGCTACCAACCCTTCCAGGTGGTGGCCCTGGGATCACCTAACGCACAACCCCCTGCCGTGCCGCTCTTGCAGGATCGAGGCCTGGTGGAGGGGCAGGCCTCAGCCTACGTGTGCTGCGAATTCGCCTGCCAAGCGCCAGTGACCGATCCCGAGGCGCTTCTGAAGCCGAATGTGACTTCCTCGCTGCCGGAGAGGCCAAGCTCAACGGCTATCTGGAAGACTATGCCTACCTGATCGAGGGCCTGCTCGAGTTGTACCAGACTACCTTCGAGCCGCGCTGGTTTGTGGCGGCTCAGGAATTAGCCGAAACCATGATCGAGCACTATGCAGATGCTGACGGTACGTTCTTCGATACGAGTGACGACCATGAGAATCTGATCACCCGGCCCCGCGACCTGCAGGACAATGCCACGCCATCGGGCAATGCGATGGCCGTCACCGCCCTGCTGAAGCTGGCTGGCTTGACCAACGATCTGCATACTATCGACATTGCTTACCAGGCGCTCGCTCAGATGCAGCCCATGATGGCTCAGTATCCGCTTGGGTTCGGCCAGTGGCTCCAGGCGCTGGCGTACGCCCTTTCAAAGCCGCGCGAGATCGCCATCGTCGGCGAGCCTGACTCCGCCGACACACAGGCCTTGCTGAGCGTCGTTCGCGATGGCTACCGGCCCTTCCAGGTGGTGGCCTTGGGGGCACCAGGGCGACGACCGCCTGTGCTTTCCCTCCTTCAGGATCGCGGCCTAGTCGACGGGCGTGCTGCGGCTTATGTGTGCCGCGATTTCGCCTGCCAGGCGCCGGTTACGAAGCCCGAGGCGCTGCGGGCGCTCCTCGAACAGACCACTTCACGATTTGACGAAACAGATCCAGTTCGCCTTTGACTTTTCGTCGCCAATGCTGTATATTAGCATTGGTGCTGGAAGTTCGCCCGCGCGCGGACCAGTTGCCAGGAGACGAGAATGGTGAGACAATTGAAAGTCGTCATTGAAAAGCATTCCGACGGGTACGTTGCCTATCCCCTTGGGTTGAAAGGTGTTGTCGTCGGTGAAGGGGATACCTACGAGGAAGCGTTGGAAGATGTCACTTCTGCTATCGCTTTTCACATCGAGACCTTTGGAAGAGAAGCCTTTGAGGACGAAACGTCTGTCCTGGAAGCTTTTGTCGCCGAGACGCAAGTGACCGTCTGATGCCCAGGTTCCCTGCGGATGCCCCACTCAGAAGGGTGATCAGGACCTTGGAGGAGTTGGGATTTGCAGTTGTGCGCCAAGGGAATCACATCGCTATGGTGCGTGAAAACCCTGATGGTACCAGAACTCCGTTAACCATGCCCAATCATTCGCGGATCAGGGGCTCCACTCTACGCACGATCCTGACCCAGGCCGGCATTCCGAGGGATGAGTTCTTGAAGGCCTATCAGAAACAATGATCACACTTACCTTTCGCGACCCCCGTTCGGAAATACAGCGGTCGTGCTCAAGCTATCGGCCCTGTTTGGTCAGTGGGCCCAGGCCTCGATGCATGTTTTTTGAAGCGGTGAGAGATTGCCGGCGGCGGTAATCTGGAGTCCGCTGACGCACAAGTCTTGCTGTGGGTTGTTCGCGAGGGCTACCAACCCTTCCAGGTGGTGGCCCTGGGATCACCTGACGCACAACCCCCTGCCGTGCCGCTCTTGCAGGATCGAGGCCTGGTGGAGGGGCGAGCGGCAGCCTATGTCTGCCGCGGGTTTGCCTGCCAGGCCCCAGTCACGGAGCCGGAGGGGCCAAGGGCGCAGTTGCAGGGGGGCTGACCGCACATCGAAGGAACGAAAAGCCCGAAGGGACACCAAAGCCCTTCTGGTTTGCATCTGATCGCGCTTCTGCCCAACCAAGCAAGAAGTCACACAGAAGCTCCAAGCAATCGTCGACAACAAAACCATGTGATTTGCGCCGCTTCTGTTTATGAGCGATCCTCACGGTTGTTCTTGACCAAAGTCACCCATGTTGTCGCGCTCGGCCAGATGAGGCATCAGAACGTCAACCAGAGCTGGAAGCTCATCGGTGACCGTGCGCCAAAGAATATCCAGGTTGATGTCAAAGTAGGCATGCACGAGCCGGTGCCGCATTCCGATAATCGCATCCCATGGAATGTCCTGGAGTTCGGCGCGGGTAGCTGGGGAAATCCGAAATGCGGCTTCGCCGATGATCTCGATTGCTTTGACGAGAGACAGCACCAACATCCGGCTATCATTCAAGTCCGAGCGGGTCCGTCCTGTGGCAAATGCAAGGGCCTCTTGTGCTGAATCAAGCATGTGCCGCAGACGAATGGCATCATTCCTGAGCATACTGCACTTCTGCTTCTGCCAGCACACTCTGGCGAAAGTAGCGGCTGAGATCTTCGGGCGTGCGCAGATCCACCTTCCGTCCAAAAATGGTTGACAATTCCTTCTCCATGAGCGCCATGCCGAACAGACCAGGAGTTGATCCCGGCAGGAATTCAACCAGGATGTCCACGTCACTATCATCTACAAATCGGTCACTCAAGATGGAACCAAAGAACGCAAGGCGGCTGATTTCGTGTTTCCTACAGAACCTTACTAGTTTGCTCCTGTCGACCGGCACTTGCACCATACCTCTCACCCCAAGTCTCATGTAACCATCTGTGACAATTGTAGCACAAGCCTGGCCTCCCTGTCAAACTTGCCGCCGAACTTCTGGACAGTGAACCGCACAAGCTTTTTTCTTTGATTCTGCCGGGCGCTGTAGTACAATCGAAGCACTGGGACCGGATCGTACAGCGGGGCAACGTAGCGAAAGAGTGGATCTATGAACACAACAGGAATTCTCTTTGGCCTGTTCACCTTCCTGGCCATTGGGCTGGGTTTTGTGTGGGTCATCAAGGTAGAGTACTATGTCGGCGCCCGTGTGGCCTGGGCCGTCGCAGCGCTGGGGCTCGCCCTCGTCCTGGGTTCCCTCTTTATTCCAGGGTTTGTACCTTCGGCCATCTTGGGCGTGCTCGGTGGTACTGTCATCTGGGGGGCGACCGAACTGCCTGAGCAGGAGAAGCCGGTCGCCCGAGGACTGTTCCCAGCCAACCCGCGCAGGCAACCGGAAAGGGCAGCAGAACCGC
>CAYVLO010000094.1:0-9671 GCA_964452125.1 uncultured Anaerolineaceae bacterium
CGACTTTCAGTTTTCATGCAGCGATCTGCCAATGGCACAGGAACTCTGGAGTGCGGCAGCTTGCTGCCGCAAATAGCTGCGCAAGCAAGCGCCCTGGCGAGCCAGGCGCGCACTCCAAAATTGGGACTTTTCAGCACGAAATGCTCAGCTAATTCACCTTACCAAACCCCGTTGATCCAAATGCGGTCGCCCTGCCTGGCGCCCTGCCGGACTTACGGCTTACGTCATCCTATGGTAGAATAACCCATCTTTTCACCTTGCAGGAGATACCATGCGCGCTGAGATCGTGACGACCGGGACGGAGCTTTTGCTGGGACAGATCGATGATACCAATGCCACCTATCTGGCTCGGCAGCTCCATGACCTGGGAATTAACCTTTTCTTTCGCAGCACGGTGGGCGATAACGAGGCCCGAATTGCCCAGATCCTGGAGCAGGCCCTGGCACGGGCGGACGTGATCATCACCACCGGAGGGCTGGGACCGACGGTGGACGATGTGACCCGCGATGCCGTGGCCCGTGTGACGGGACGCCCCTTGGTGCTCTTCCCAGACCTTTTGGCACAGATCGAAGCCTTTTTTGCGCGCCTGGGACCGACGGCCATGACAGACAATAACCGCCGCCAGGCCTATCTGCCCGAGGGCTGCATCCCCATCGAGAATCCTGTGGGCACGGCGCCGGCCTTTATTGTGGAGGATGAGCGGGGAACGATCATCACCTTGCCCGGCGTGCCCCGCGAAATGCGCTATCTGACCGAGCATGCTGTGGTGCCCTATCTACTGAGCCGCTTGGGCCAGCGGGAAGCGATGGTGACGCGCGTCCTTCGGACGGTGGCTCTGGGCGAGAGCCGCATCGACCAGCTCATCGCCGATCTCGAAACCTCATCGAACCCGACGGTGGGGTTGTCGGCCCATTTGGGTCAGACCGATGTGCGCATTGTGGCCAAGGCCCCGACCCTGGAGGAAGCCGAATCACTGGTTGCCGATTTCGAGGCCAAAATTCGGGAGCGACTGGGGGCCGTTATCTATGCCACCGGGGACGTCACGGTCGAGGCCGTCATCGCCGACCTCCTCCAGGCGCAGGGCGCCCGCTTGGCCATGGCCGAGACCGTGACCGGCGGACAGCTCAGTCAGCGGATGAGTTTTTACTCCCAGGCCTTTGCAGGAAGTCTGGTGGCGCCCGATTATGCCGGACTGCAGGCCCTGTTGGGGTTAGGCGATGTTCCCGCTCCGGGGGAATCTGCCGCGGTGAAGATGGCCGAGGCGGTGCGGGATACGTGGCAGGTCAGCCACGGCCTGGCCGTTCTGGGCGAGGAAGATGAAGCGCCGTGGGTGGCCATTGCCACGGCAGAGGGAACCGTCACCCGCCAGTTTCTCTCCCGCGGGCGCGGCATCGCGGTCGCGTATGGATGTCGACCCAGGCACTCGAGCTGTTGCGGCGGTTGCTGTTGAACGTGATCGAGGATTGGGTGGGATAACGCCGGAGGAATCTGTGGCTACCATTCGGAGGCCTGCCATTCTGGTCGTGGCGGTGTGGTTCATGATGTTGGCCGCGTTCTCCGTTGGCGCCCAGCCGCCTGTATCCCGAGCCGCCGTGGACGCGAAAGTGTGGCAGGCTCTGGAGTCGACAGGCCGGGCCGATGTGCTTCTGATCCTCGAGGAACAGGCGGACCTGAAGGGGGCGGTTGCCCTGCCGTCCAAAGAGGCCAAAGGCCGCTACGTGTTCGAGGCCTTGCAGGCCGTGGCCGAAGCGAGCCAGCGGGATCTCAAAGCTTTCCTCAGTCGGCAGGGGCTGGCGCACCGATCCTTCTACATCGTCAACGCCCTGGCTGTGGAGGTCGATGAGGCGCAGCTCCAGAACCTGGCCCGGCGGCGGGACGTGGCCCGTATTGTGGCCAACGCTCCCTTTCGCGCAGTGCCCGATCTTCCCGAGATCGCTGGGGTTGCACCGGAGGGCATCGAGTTGAACCTGATCCGCGTCCACGCCGACGACGTGTGGGCGCTGGGGCACACCGGCGAGGGAGTGGTGGTCGCCGGGCAGGACACGGGCTACGATTGGGATCACCCGGCCCTGATCCGCCAATATCGGGGCTGGGATGGCGCCATAGTCAATCACGATTACAACTGGCACGATTCCATCCACAGCGGCGATGACCCGTGCGGCGCCGACTCGCCCGAGCCCTGCGACGACTATGGGCATGGCACCCACACGATGGGCATCCTGGTTGGCGACGACGGTGCGGATCACCAGATTGGGATGGCTCCCGGCGCCCGCTGGATCGGGTGCCGAAATATGGATCGGGGTGTGGGCAGCCCGGCCAGTTACATGGAATGCTTCGAGTTCTTTTTGGCGCCCTATCCGCTGGACGGCGCGCCCGATCAGGGGAATCCGGGCCTGGCGCCCGACGTCGTCAACAACTCGTGGGCTTGTTTGGTGAGTGAGGGCTGCATCGACCCCGGTATCCTCGAACCCTCGGTGGAGGCCCTGCGCCAGGCGGGCATCGTCGTGGTGGCGTCGGCGGGCAACACGGGCAGCGCCTGCGGGACGATCGTTTCGCCGCCGGCCATCTATCCGGGCTCGCTGACTGTGGGCAACTTTTCCCATTGGGCCGATCAGATTGCGACCAACTCAAGCCGGGGTCCGGTGACCTACGACGGGCGCACCTACCGCAAGCCCGATCTTGCGGCCCCGGGTACGGGCATTTTGTCGAGCCTGCCGGGCGGAAACTATGGGTACATGTCGGGCACGAGCATGGCGGCGCCCCACGTGGCGGGAGCCGTGGCGCTGTTGCTGTCGGCCGCGCCCACGTATCGGGGGCAGGTGGAAGCCATCGAGCAGCTTCTGATGCGCACGGCCGAACCGAAAACGACAATCCAGGGCTGTGGGGGGGATGGGCCCACCGACGTGCCCAACAACGTCTGGGGTTGGGGTATCCTGGACGTTCAGGCGGCCGTTGATGAGGCGCGGCCCTTTGATGTGTATTTGCCCATGATCCTCAGGGCCGGATAGCCCCAAGGGGATGCCTGGCAGATGATTTGATGGGATAGCACAGGAGAGGCGAGCCAGAAGCCGCGAGACTTGGCCACAATCCTGAAATGCACGCGGTCCAGGGGAGCGCGCAATCCGGGCTCTTGCCGTTCTCTGTCTCATGGAGTATAATCTACCGGCTGATTGGGGCGTTGGACAGATGGCGACGGGGTCGGCCCTTTGAGGGATCTTGGGGTCTTGCCGTCGTAGTGGGAGGAGCGCAACATGGGAAAATCGGGCAAATTGGCACTGATCGATGGGCATGCGTTGGTGTATCGCGCCTATTTTGCGCTGCCTGCTCAGATGTCCACGTCCCGCGGCGAGTTGGTGAACGCGGTGTTCGGGTTCGCCTCGATGTTGCTGAATGTTTTGCGAGACGAACAGCCGGACTATTTGGCGGTGACCTTTGACCGGGGCCGCACCTTCCGCCACGATGACTATGCCGAGTACAAGGCCAACCGGGCGACCATGCCCGACGATCTGCACGCCCAGTTCCAGCGCATCGACGAGCTGCTGGAAGCCTTTGACATCCCGACCTATTCGGCCGAGGGCTTTGAGGCCGATGACGTGCTGGCTGCCTTGGGCAGCCAGGCGGAAGAACAGGGGGTGGACGTCCTGATCGTCACCGGCGATACCGATGCCTTTCAACTGATCGATCCCCACCTGAAGGTGCTGACGCCCCGTCGGTCTTTTGGCGATTCGGTCGTGTATGATGAACCGGCCATTCAGGAGCGTTATGGGCTGTCGCCCAGGCAGTTGATCGACTACAAAGCCCTGGTGGGCGATACCAGCGACAACGTCCCCGGCGTCAAGGGCATCGGCGCCAAGACGGCGACGAGCCTGTTGCAGCAGTACGGCAGCCTGGAGAACATCTATGAGCATCTGGACGAGATTTCCAGCGCTCGCTTTCGCAAGGCGCTGGAAGAGGGTCGCGATAGCGCCTTCTTGAGCAAACACCTGGTGACCATCGTCCGCGACGTGCCGGTGACCCTCGATCTGGAAGCCTGCCGCGTGGGCGAGCTGGACCGAGATCGGGTGGTCAACCTGTTCCGCGAGCTGGAATTTCGCGCCCTGCTGAATCGCCTGCCCGGCGGTGAGGAGACGGGCGTCCCGGCCCAGCTCTCCCTCTTTGGAGAAGAGCCTTCCCCGGCCCCCAGCCAGGCGCAGGCCGATTACTATGTGGTGGAGAGTGCAGCCGCCCTGGATGCGCTGGTGGCCGAATTGCGGGAAGCAGAGGTCATCGCCTTTGACGTCGAAACGACCAGCACGGATCCCATGGCAGCCCAATTGGTGGGAATTGCCCTCACGGCTCGTGAAGGGGCCGGTTACTATATCCCGGTCGGCCACAAAGGGAGCGATGCCAACCTGGACCTGTCGACGGTGGTTTCCAAGCTGGCGCCTGTGTTGCAAGGGGGCGCTCCCAAGTGTGCCCACAATGCCAACTATGACCTCACCGTTCTGGCCGAATGCGGGCTGGACGTGGGACCGGTGACGTGCGACACCATGATCGCCGAGTGGCTTATCAATCCGGCCAGTCGAAACCTGGGGCTCAAGAACCTGGCCTGGAGCCGTTTGGGCGTAGAGATGACGCCCATCGAAGACCTGATCGGCAGCGGCAAAAAGCAGATCACCATGGACCGCGTGGCCGTGGCCCAGGCGGCGCCCTATGCCTGCGCCGACGTCGATATGACCCTGCGGTTGGCGCGGCAGTTGCTGCCCGAGCTTGAGGAAAAGGCGCTGAGCGCGCTGTATTCGGACGTCGAAATGCCGCTGGTGCCGGTGGTGGTGGACATGCAACGGGCGGGTATCAAACTCGATGTCGAGTTCCTGGCAGAGATGGGCCGCGACCTGGGCCGGCGATTGGGCGAATTGCAGGACGAAATCGAAAAGCAGGTCGGCCACGCCATCAACATCCAGTCGCCAAAACAGTTGAGCCAGGCGTTGTTCGACGAGATGGGCCTGGCGCTGCCGTGGATGAGGCGTGGGGCATCGGGCCAGTATTCGACGGCGGCCGACGTGCTGGAAAAGCTGCGCGATAGCCATCCGGTGGTCAATCTAATCCTCGAACACCGCCAGTTGGCCAAGCTCAAAGGTACCTACGTCGACACGCTTCCGGCACTGGTGAATCCGCGCACCGGGCGGCTGCACACCTCTTTCAATCAGGCAGGATCGATCACAGGGCGGTTCTCGTCGTCGAACCCAAACCTGCAGAACATCCCCATCCGCACCGAATTGGGGCGCGAGATCCGCCGGGCCTTTGTGGCCGAGGAGGGATGGCTTTTGCTGGCGGCCGATTATTCCCAGGTGGAGCTGCGGGTGCTGGCCCATATCTCGGGCGACCCGGCCATGTTGGCTGCCTTTGCCCGGGGCGAGGACATTCACGCCAGCACGGCGGCGGCCATCTATGGCGTTCCCCTGGAAGAGGTGACCTCCGCCCAACGCCGTGTGGCCAAGATGACCAATTTCGCCATCAGCTACGGGGTTACCGGGTATGGGTTGTCGGAGCGCACGGAGCTGTCTCCAGAAGAGGCCGGGCGCTTTATCGAGACCTATTTTGCGACCTATCCCCGCATCAAGGAGTATATCGATAGGACGCACCAGGAAGCGATCGCCAATGGCTATGTGGAAACCCTGCTGGGCCGGCGACGATACTTTCCCGAGCTGGGCATGGGGGAGAACGTTCACCGCAATGTCCGGGAGCAGGCGCTGCGCATGGCGATCAACGCCCCCATTCAGGGCACGGCAGCGGACATACTCAAGGTAGCCATGAATCGCCTGTGGCGCGAGTTGGGGGCGAGAAAGCTGCGCAGCAAGATACTCTTGCAGGTGCACGACGAGTTGGTGCTAGAGGTGCCCGAAGGCGAGCTGGAAGAGGTGACCCAGTTGGTGATCGAGACCATGGAACAGGCCTACCAACTGGACGCGCCCTTGAAAGTGGATGCCAAATATGGGGGCAACTGGCTGGAAATGGAGCCTATCCAGGCTTGATGATCATTGAGGAGCGAGGCATGATTCGAGATCAGATTGCAGAGTTGATACAGAATGCTGTGAAAAAGGCGCAGAGGAAAGGAAACCTGCCCAAGACCGAGATACCCGAGGTGCTCATCGAGCGGCCTCGCCGTGAAGCCCACGGCGACTATGCCACCAGCCTTCCGCTCAAGATGATCGCCGACGTCAACCGCACCCTCAAGGCCGAGGACAAATCCAAGCTATCGCCCATCGAGGTGGGCCAGCGCATTGTGCAGCGCATGGAACAGGTTCCCTACATTGGCAGTGTGGATGTGGCGCCTCCCGGATTCATCAATGTGACCCTGAGCGAGGCCTGGCTGGCCCAACAGGTGGAGCAGATTCTGGAGGCTGGTCCGCGTTTTGGCCATGTGGACCTGGGAAAAGGACGCCGGGTCCAGGTCGAATTCGGTAGCGCGAACCCCACAGGACCGATGCACGTGGGCTTTGGGCGGAATCTGGTGCTCGGCGACTCGATTGCCAACGTATTGGCGGCCGCCGGCTATCAGGTGCAGCGCGAGTATTATCTCAATGATGCCGGAACGCAAATGGTCAACTTTGGCAAGAGCCTGTACGTGCGCTATTGTGAACTCCTGGGCCGTGACGGCGGCGAGCTGCCCGAGGGGGGCTATCGGGGTGAGTATATCGTCGACTGGGCCCGCCAGATCCTGGAAAAAGAGGGCGATCGTTTTGCCCACATGCCCGAAGACGAGGCGGTCGAGCATCTGCGGGTTCTGGGTCTCGAAATCTCCTTGGACAACATCCGCCGGGACTGCGCGCGGATGAACATCCATTACGATGACTGGTTCTCCGAAAAGTCCCTGTACGATGAGGGCGTGTTCGACCAGATCATGAGTACCTTGCGCCAGGGCAATCACCTGTACATGACCGATGGCGCCGTCTGGTTCAATGCCCGGGCTTTGGGGGGCGACAAGGACGAGGTCGTCATCCGCTCCGACGGCAGCCCCGGCTATTTTGCTTCGGACATTGCCTATCACTATAACAAGTTTGTGCAGCGGGGCTTCGAGTGGGTGATCGATGTCTGGGGCGCCGATCATCAGGGCCACGTGCCGCGGATGAAGGCCATGATGGAGGCCCTGAACCTGGACCCAGAGCAACTGACCCTGTACATCTATCAGATGGTGACCTTGTTGGAACGGGGCGAGCAGATTCGCCTGTCGAAACGGGCCGGTACCCAGGTGGATTTGCGCGAACTCATGGACGACATCGGCCCCGACGCCATCCGCTTTTTCCTCCTGGCCCGCGCGGCCGACAGCCAGATGGAGTTGGACCTGGCCCTGGCCCGGCAGCAGTCGGACGAGAACCCGGTCTACTATGTCCAGTATGGCCATGCCCGCATTGCCAGTATCCTGCGCTTTGCCGCAGAGCAGGGCCACTCGGATGAAGGGGCCGATGTCTCCTTACTGACACACCCTTCCGAATTGGCGCTGGTGCGCAAGATGCTGGAACTGCCCGAAGTGGTGGCGATGGCAGCCGAAAACCTGGCCCCTCACCATCTGTCCTACTATGCTCAGGACCTGGCAGCCACCTTCCATTCCTTCTACCGGGATTGTCGGGTGGTCAGTACCGAGCCCGCCGACGCTGAGATCAGCAAGGCCAGGCTGCGCCTGGCCAAGGCCGCCCAGCTGGCTCTGGCCCGCACACTGGCGTTGATGGGGGTTGGGGCACCCGAGAGTATGTAGAGCAGGAAACGAGCGCGGCTCGACGAGTTGCCTTCGGGTTGAGGTTCTACCGACAAACGCCCACCTCCAGCCAAGATCGCGGAGGTGGGTTTCTTGTGGGTTCGGTTCTAGTTTATGGAAAAGGGGGTGCGTTGGGATTCTTCCCAGATGTGAGGATAGCTGTCCTCGGGCGCATCGCGCTCCCAAAAGCCTGCCGCCAAAAACGCGTCCAATTGCGACAGGGCAAGCCTCACCAACTGGCAAAAGTTCTGGAACTCGGCAGGTGCCAATATCCAGGCGATGGCCCCCTGGCGTAGCTCCAACATGCCATCGGCGCGAGAGATAAGGTTTGGGTCGTGGCTGGTGGCTCGGGCGGGGGGAACGTCATCGACGGCCTGCTCCAACAGATGCCCCAGGCGTCGGAACTCGTCCCGGCTCATGCGGACGGTCGCCCGGTCCCAGGTCAAATGAATGAGGCCGTGCCCACAGGCCATGATGAAATGCTGGTCGTCCAGTTCTGCCAGCCTCAAGATTTGAGGAGTCTTTCTCATCCTGCTCCCCCGATCCTGCTACGATCTTGGATCGTACCCCAATCGACGCAACCCTATTGTACCCGAATGTTGGGTCTGATGCAAACGGCCAAGATCTGGATTCAGCCATTCTCAATGTAGCGGTGGGGGAATCTAGCTCTGGGAATGTGCTCGCTTACCTGCCGCCCATTGCGCGGGATCTGGACGAGCCTGCATGATTTTCGCCCAACCGTACGGGCGGGTACGCGTCACCAGTGACGCGCCTAACCCGCCCGTACAACGGACGACGCATGGGTCGCTTGAGAAAGGCCTGCCACGCCCCTACGATTGAAGGCTGCGCACGGCGCGGTGAAGATCAAAAGTATGTGTGTGGATAGTGCCTCTCATTGGTCTTTGCTGTTCGCAGCCGCTAATGCGCGGGGCAAGCGAATGGGCCATGGGACGCGAAGGAACGGCCAAAATGAGAATGGCTGAACCGACAGTACGGCGACCGCATTTGGATCAACGGGGGTTGGTAAGGTGAACTTGGCTGAGCATTTCGTGCTGAAAAGTCCTTTTTTTGGAGTGCGCGCCTGCCTCGGCAGGATGCTTGCTTGCGCAGTGACATTGCGGCAGCAAGCTGCCGCACTCCAAAGGGATGGTTGTCCGGTACCCAAGGGATTCAGCGAACCCACCGACAAATTTGAAATGCACCGTTCGCCCATCTAGGGCGCGAACCGCTTGACGACGATGGGCAGATAGACCCAACGTGGAACAAGACCCGCTTCAAAGGCAACGGTCGCCTCGTCCTGCAGCGCACCGATGTGGTCATAGAGACCGGCCCACAGCTCGAGGGTGGCCGGGGGACGCAGCTCGGATGTTGCCTGGGCTGTCACCAGGAGGGTCCCCTCGGCGTCCTGGGGCAGGTCACCCAGGTCCCAGTGGGCCCACAAGCCGTCGACAGCATCCACGCGGTCGGCGGGCGGGTCGGAGCGGAGGAAGGGCGCATCCTCTGGGAAGGCGGCGCGGACCTCGACGTCGTTCTCATAGCCGCCGCCGTTGCCGTAGCGGAGAGTAACGCTGACCGGCTGACCGGCATAGATCGTACCCCCGCCCTCGGCGTCCAGCCGCAACGCAGGCGCCGTCTTTTGAATGCCTACGACTCGCTCCTCTTGCAGGGCATCATTCAACCACAGCTCTTCCTGCAGCTCGCTGGTAGTCCAGGTGCAGGGCAACACCTGGAACCGTTTGGTGAGGGTGATAGCGGCCGATGTATCGATCTCGCCACCCCAGGTCACGCTGTTGAGGGTAGTTGCGACGCTCTCGTCGGCGGTCTCACCGGAGGTGAACCAATCGAGCAGGCGCAGGTGGCTGGGGTCCCATCGCTCGATTTGGAGGAAAATCAGGGGAGTCACCTGCCCTTCCAGGCGGAAGGAATAGTCCAAACC
>CAYVLO010000095.1:0-9573 GCA_964452125.1 uncultured Anaerolineaceae bacterium
GGAATCCGATCAGCC
Source organism: uncultured Anaerolineaceae bacterium (assembly GCA_964452125.1). Lineage (GTDB taxonomy): Bacteria > Chloroflexota > Anaerolineae > JAAYZQ01 > JAAYZQ01 > CAZNQW01. The sequence continues at coordinate 16 of CAYVLO010000095.1, forward strand.
AGTAGACGGTCGGGGCAAGACCGCACAACAGCGACCCAATGGTAAAGATGATGAATCCCGCTGTATAGAGCGGCTTTTTGCCCACCATGTCGCCCAGGCGGCCCATGCTGAGCATCAACGTGGTCAGGGTCAAGAGATAGGACAGGACCACCCACTGGACGATGGCAAACTGGGTGTCAAAACTGCGCACCAACGTGGGCAGGGCCACGTTGACAATGCTGCCGTCGATGGTGGACATGAATATGCCCGCACCCACGGCAGCCATGATGTACCATTTTCGGCTGTAATCCACCGATTGCTGTTCCATAAATGTCCTCGGTTTGGAGTCATGACTGAATCGTAGCGGAGTGCACACTCATGGCAGCTTGGGCCAAGGCGATGACCGGCGCTCGATTTGCGAGGCTGATTATAGGGTAAGAACGTTATGCGGTCAACATGGAGGGGTGGGTTGCCTAGGGCCAGCGTCGCTATAGGCCACAGTGAGGACAAAGCAAAAGACGTTTCCCCGTCGCCCTCGTTGGCGCTGAGGCACTCAATTGGACGGCGAGGTCTCAGGCTGGGAAGGAAAAACCAAAGGTCAGAAACTGACGGTAGGTATCGACGATCTCATCGCACGGGGAGTCGAATTCGATGGTGGAAAAGTGACCTGCATCCCGCTGCCGGACCAAGTCAAGGGGGATCAAGCCATCCCAGGAATAGGCAAGCTGGGGAAAGGCGCCCCGACCCACCGTGCGGATGGCCGTCACTCCCCGAGCGCCGCAGGCTGTGGCAAAGCGGAGGAACCCATCGGAGAGGCCCTCGGAGGGGCGGCCCACAGCCACGCTCAGCGACTGGAGATTGACCGCAGGCAGGAGGGAGAGGTAGCCATGAGGCACATCCATGAGGTCACCAACCGGCCGGATTACGATCACGCGTCCCTGACATTCGTTGACCATGCTGGCAAAAGCCATGGCATCCAACGGGCGTTCGTCGGCGATAACCACATAGTCGTCATCGTACCCCGAAAGAACCTGCAGCTGGCCTGTGCGTTCCAGTTGTTTGTAGCGATCAAAGGCATTGCGCAGGGGCCGCCTGGGCCAGGCCCCTCGGGGCAGGACGCCAGCCAACATGCTCAGCGTCTGGTTCAGGTGGGCGGCAAATTCCCGGTAATCGTAATGGCCCTTGCCACCGTCTTCGACAAAATGGACCCGGGACGAAAGGCAGCCATGTTGATCCCAAAAGACCGAATCGAGGGCCGCCAGCAGAGCCACAGCCTGGATCAGCAGCGTATCCTCGCCTGCCACGCGCAGGTCGTGGGCCAGCACCTCGCGGCCGATGGCTGAGAAGCTGACCTTGTGGCCGTGGGCGTGAAAGCGGGCGGGGGTGGGGCGTGGCCCCGAGTGTAAAGAGCCCTCGATCTCGGCGATGGCCTGGTCGCCGGCTGCGGCGATGACCAGGTCGGCGCGAGCCAGCACCTGCTGCTGAGCTGCCGCGTCGCCATGATCCCAGACCAGCACGGCAAGGGAAGCGACCAGGTCGGGATCGGCGTCCTCCAGGGCGTCCAGCAGCAAAGGGGCCAAGATCGGCTCGCGCCGCGAGTTCCGGATCACAATGGACGGCGGTGGGCCGCCTTCCAGGGCGGTAGCCATCGCTAGAAAAGCGATCATCAGAGCTGTTCCCGGCACATTGCCCGCGCCAAAGCCGACCACCAACTCCAGGGGCGGCGCGGGTGCCAAGAGGGCGCGGGTCGAGAGAGAAGCAGGACGGCCCAGCAGTCGGGCCCAAAGACTAGGGCTTGGCCGGCTAGCTGGGTAAAACCGCAAGCGGCCCGGCAAGCCGGGCATCGTTTGCCAATCTTCGACGGCTGCCCAGGAGGGGTTCAGGTCAAAGGCAGCCGGAAAGGGATCCAGAGTCCATAGGTTCAGTGCGCTGAGGCTGGCGCGGATCATTCCCTCGGAATAGCCGGTATAGCCCGGCAGGGCGGCGAGGGCGCGGGCATGAAGGGAGTCGGCTGGGTCGGCAAAGCGGCGAGCCGCTGACTCTAATGCAGTTCCCATCCTCTGCCAGAAGGCCCGTCCCTGGGGTGCGCGGCGCCGGTTGGTCTTCAGGCCGATCAGCAGGCGTTGCCATGCCGCTTCATCCAGGATCGGCCAGTGGGCGGTGACGGCCCCCTCATCGTCCGGTTCGCAGGGTCGCCCTCGGACAAAGGACTGGCTGCCTGTCTCAGCATTGGCGAAAATGGCCTGGTTTCGCAGGTGCTGGGGTAGCCAAAAGCCGTTCAGTGGTTCCATGAGTGCTCCACGAATGGGCTGGCTAGACCTGGGCGGCACACCCAGCCTCGTCCATCAGATCGACGCGTTGGAGCGAGCCCTGGGCGAGGTAATCACCCGGCTCGCCGCAGGGGCAACGCAAATCGACATTGGTCTCATTTGGCCGGATCAGCCGTACTTGGTCGGCAGTTTTGAAAAAAGCGGGGAAAAGGTCTCCTCCCCCGTAGGGGTCAAAGAAGGCCAGCAACCCGGTGGCGTCGGCGTCCTCCTGAAGGTTGTCGTCCTCGTCCAACGCGCGGGCATAGACCCAGGGCGGAAGGTGATAGTGGCCCTGCCCACATTGCATGGCCGCCCAGTTGGCCTCGGCCATGCCATAGACGTCACGGATAGGCACGGGTGCTCCATCGGCCAACTCGACTGCGGCAGACAGATCGGCGCGGATCTGGTCGAGGGTAAAGGGATAGATCTCTTTAAGCCCGCCGCCGGTGCCCAGCAGGCTGCCCGGGGTCAGGCGCAGCCTGCGGCCCTGACCTTGCAGCGCCTGGGCGATCGCGTGCAACTGCACCCAACCGGCAAAGAGCATCACCCGCTCACCAGTCGCCTCGGCCTGGAACAACAGCTCCAGGGTGGCGCGCACGGTGCGGGGCGTCACATAGTGGTCCTGCATCCATCCCATGAAGGGGTACATCCAGCGTCTCTCTACGACGCCTGCCCAACCGGGACGGAAGAGGCGTCCGGTCCGGACACGAACCCGATCCGGATCGGCAGGAAAGGGGATGGTAAAGTGGATCTGGTCGTCGGGCAGATTCAGGCGTTCGACACTAAAGCCAGCCATGCGGGCCATGGCGATTCGGCTTTGACGCGGCATGACAAAGATGGCGCGCTGGACGGCAGCCAAGCCCAGATAACGACAGAAGGAAAGGTAAAAACTGTCGACCGTGCGCTGCGTAGCGGCGCGGTCACGAACGAGGATGGAAGCGCGGCCCGAGGTGCCACTGGACGTAAGAAGCTCGAATCCCTGGTCGGCCCAGGCCTGCTCAACGGCACTCAGCAGCGCTTCCAGCGAGCGGTAACGGAGTTGAAATCGGCTCTGACGTTCGGCATCCAGCTCGATGGAGAGCTGGTCGGCCAGCCACTCCAAGAAGGCGTGGGGGCAGTCCTGGGCAAAGGGCGTGTCCAACCGGTCAATGTAGGATTTGAAAGTCTGGGCAGTGGGCCGGAGCAGGCGGGGCAACGTGTGGGCTGCGCCCTGGGTCAGGTCGAGGCTGGCGCCCAACCCACGGGCCGACAGCGTGTCGCGGTAGGCGCGGTTGCGGGGATAATGCCAGGCGTGCGCCTCGGCGATGGCATCCAACAGGATGGCCTCTCGGCGGTTTGGTGGGATGGACCAAAAATCGGCCAGCTGAAAGTTGTTCATGGGGCTGTGCCTCGCTCTCATGGTACGGACAGTATACCATCCTTCAGGGCCGTTGGCAAGAGGCTTTGGCGGGGAATTGCCAATTTCCGCGCTTTCGGCTATAATAGATTATGTGAGATCCTTGGGACTGAGATGGGGGGGCTCTGGCAGCCATCGTATAACGTGAGCGTCTGATCCTCCACCTTCCGAGTTGCCAGGAACCAAGTTGTGCGAGCAGATGGTCGAGCCTGTGGGCTAGGGGTCTCCCGATCTCGACGATGCACGGTTGGTAAAAAAGAGGAAAGCCGTACTATTATGGCGCTACTAACCCCAAGAGCCAAACGCGATTCGCGGGAGCAAGACCTGGAACTGGAGCGTTCGCGTGAAACCGCGCTTCGAGACTATTTCGAGCGCATGTCCAAGCTGTTTCCCCACCTCCCTCAACCCCAGCTATCCGTCAACGGTCACTCGAACCAGGAGGTGCGTTCCAGGACCCTGGTCATGTTGGGCAAGGCCCATGGCGATGGCCACACCCTTCCTCTCTCGTCCGCTTCTGATCCCTTGCCTGGGCTCGACAGCAAGAAACGCGAGATGGTCCAGGGGCGAACCCATGCAGTACTCCAGCATCTGGATGGCGCCCGCAAGCGCCTGGTGATAGCCTATCTGCACAGCGCCGGGCTGATCGGCACAACGGCCCTCGTCGACCTTGCCGCTTGTGACCTGAGTCAGGCCGATCTGTCCGATTCGGACCTTTGTGGAGTCAACCTGACCCGCGCCAATCTGCAGGGTGCTTGCCTAAAGGGCGCGCGGTTGCCCGCTGCCATCTTGCGATGGGCCGACTTGCGCCAGGCCGATCTTTCCGATGCCGATCTGTGGTCGGCCGATCTGAGGCAAGCGGACTTGGCTGGAGCAATGGCCCAGCGGGCCAATCTGGGCAGCGCCAACTTGAGCAATGCCTTTTTGCGCGAGGCGGCCTTTTCGGGAGCCGACCTCACGGCCGCCAACCTCATCGAGATCAATCTCGCCTTTTCTGATCTGAGTGGGGCCAAGCTGAACAAGGCCAATCTGCAAGGCGCGAGACTTTGGGGAAACAACCTGTTGGAAGCGGACCTCTCGGGGGCAGACCTTGCCGGCGCCGATCTCTCGGGCTCCAGACTCACCCGGGCAAACCTGGCCGGCGCCAATCTACGCTGGGCCACCATTTCCGAACAGCAACTCGCCGACGCCCTTTCGCTCCAGGGTGCGACCCTTCCCAATGGACAAATGGTTCCCTGACGCCAACGATCCACCCCACCGTCCTCGGCCGATTGGGAACGAAGGAGGGTTCCGATGCAAATCACGCATGTAGAGGTGAGCCCTGTACAATTGGACCTGCGGGTGCCCTACCGGGCGGCCGATCACCCCGACGAGATCGATCGGATTGCCTGTGTCTTTGTGCGCATCGAGACGCGCGAGGGCCAGAACGCCTGGGGATGCGCCGCCTTTGACCCTGTGCTGACGGGCGAAACCATCGAACAGGTGCTGCAAGCCTGTCGCGCGTGCGCCGACCGCGCCCTGGATCTGAACCCCTTGAACACAGAGCTGGCGCTGGCCGAACTGGCCCCTCTGACGGAGAACACACCGTCGGCCCGCTGCGCCTTTGACATGGCCTTCTACGATTTGCTGGGTCTGGCTGCCGGCCTTCCCCTCCACCGATTGTTCGGCGGCTACCGCCATCGGATCCAAACCTCCATTACCCTTGGACTGGCCCCCACCAAAGAAACGGTGGAGCAGGCCCACTATCGAGCCCGACAGGGATTTCGCATCCTCAAGCTCAAGGGAGGGCTGAACCCCGAAGAGGATGTCGAGCGGGTACAGGCTGTGGCTCGCAGCCTGCCCCAATTGACCCTGCGCCTGGATGCCGATCAGGGCTACACGGTGAAACAAGCTCTGGACCTGGCCCGCGCGCTGGATGGGAAACTGGAAATGCTCGAGCAGCCCACAGAGGCCAGAGATCTGGAAGCCCTGCAGCAAGTCGCCCAGCACAGTTCGATCCCTATCCTGGCCGATCAGAGCCTCACGGGTCCTGCTTCGGCGCTGGAGATCGTCCAGCGGCGCGCTGCCCACGGGGTGAGCGTCAAACTGGCCACGTGCGGCGGATTGCATTGCGCCCGCCAGATAGATGCCATCACTCGGGCGGCTCAGATGGATACCATGATCGGCTGCATCAACGAGCCAGCGCTGCTGATCGCCGCCGGGCTGGGCCTGGCCCTCAGCAGTCCCAACGTTCGCTACGGCGACCTGGACGGCCATTTCGACCTGGTGAACGATCCCAGCCGGCAGGCCTTTCTGTTCAAAGACGGTTGGCTCGTCGCCCGAGATGTTCCCGGCCTGGGCTGCACCGTCGAACTCTAGTGCCACTCCCCTGCCAAGATGATACCTTGCCTGTCCTCGGGTTTTTGGGTATAATGCCAGTGAACGACATGGGAACCTTGGCGACGTAGCCCATCGTGGTTCCCCAGCCCATCAGCCCGCGCCACATGAAGGGAAATCCATAGTGAGCCTCTTTGTCACATTTGAGGGGCCGGAAGGTTGCGGCAAGAGCACGCAGATGCGCCTTCTGGCCGAGTACCTCAAAGGATGCGGATACGACGTGCGTACTACTCGCGAGCCCGGGGGCACACCCATCGGCGATCAGGTCCGAAGGATCCTGCTCGACTCGGCCAACATCGACATGCAGCCCACCAGCGAGTTTCTTTTGTTCTCGGCCGCGCGGGCTCAACACGTCCGCCAGGTGATCTTGCCCCATCTCAACCAAGGGGGGGTTGTCCTCTGCGATCGATTTGCCGATTCTAGCCTTGCTTACCAGGGCTATGGTCACCAACTCGAATTGAGCGTGCTCAAGGTCATCACGGCTTTTGCCACCGACAACCTGGTGCCCGACCTGACCCTCTATCTTGACGTCCCGGTGGCGGTGGGCCTGAAGCGCAAGGCCGGGGGCAGTGGAGACTCGTGGAATCGCATGGAGCAACAGACGCTGGCCTATCACGAGCGCGTGCGGTCGGGCTACCTTCAGATGGCCGGTTCGGAACCCAACCGTTGGGTAGTAATCGACGCTAGCCATAGCATTGAACGCGTTCAGGCCCAGGTCCGTGATTCAGTTTTATCACGCCTTGAGAGAACACAAGGGGAAAAATGACATGAAGCTGGTGATGAGCATTGTCCACAATGACGACGCAGGCCGCCTCGTGAATTCCTTGACCGGCGCCGGGTACCGGGCGACGACCATCAGCACCACCGGCGGGTTTCTTCGGCAGGGGAACGCCACGATCTTTGTGGGCGCCGAAGACGAACACATCCCTCACATCCTGGAGCTGATCCAGAAAAACTGTCGCACGCGAACCCAGTACGTCAATCCCATGCCGCCGGTCGCCGAGCCAGGGGAGATGTACCTACCGACGCCCGTCGAGGTGCAGGTGGGCGGGGCGACGGTGTTTGTGCTCGATGTCGTTCAATTCGAACACTTTTAGCCAGGCCGGGAACCTAGATCATGTCGTCCATGCCGCCGCTTGCAGCGTCGCTTGCAGCGCCCATACCCCCTGCCAGGTCGGGCATCGCCTCTTCGATCTGCTCGGGGGTCTGGCCCGACTCCAACCGGCCGATCACTTCGTCGAACTCGGACGGCATCTCTTCCCCCATCTCGGAACCCATCTTGCGCATCCAGCGAGCCATGCTTTTGGGATCGTCTTCATCCAGGCCATCCAACACAGAGGGGTCCGACAGATCGTCCAGTCGGCTCTCTTCGGAGCGGACCACAGCAACCCGCGACATCACCCGGCGAAGGCGTGTGCCGCCACAGCGCGGACAGACCGGCTCGGCCGGAATATCGGAAAAGGACCGGAAAAACAGGCTCACCCGGCGACGGCAATCGGGGCAGCGATACTCGTAAATAGGCATACCTTGGAACCTCGCTCCTTTCGAGAATCTTGCCAGGAGATGCCCAACATTATACAACAGAAAGAGGGCTGCGCAAATCTCTGACCAAGGCTGGAGTTGGGTTCTCTGGACAGCCTATCCCGCCGCCCAGAGTTCGTGTGAGATAGCCCGTTTGGAAAAAACATCAAAATGGAGCAAAAAGATGTCCCGACCTATCGATTATTACCATCGCGAACACACCTCGCTGCTGCTGGTTGTCTCTGGCCCTTCGGGCGTCGGCAAGGACTCGGTCGTGCAACGGATGAAGGAACAGGGCTATCCGATCCGTTTTGTCGTCACGGCCACCGACCGGCCGCCGCGCCCCGCCGAGGTCCACGGTCGCGACTATTTCTTTTATACCAGGGCCGAGTTCGAGCGCATGATCGCCCAGGGGGAGCTGCTCGAACATGCCTGTGTCTATGGTCAGTACAAAGGGATTCCCAGAGCCCACGTTCGCGATGCCCTCGCCTCGGGCCAGGACGTCGTCATGCGCGTGGACGTTCAGGGTGCCGCCACGGTCAAGAGGCTGATCCCCGAAGCCATCACGGTCTTTCTCATGTGCGAATCGGAGGAAGAGTTGATGTCCCGGCTCCGCGAACGCCGGACCGAATCGGAAGAGGTCCTTGCCCATCGGCTCAAGACTGCCCACGAAGAGATGGAGCAGATCCCCGAATTCGACTATCTCGTCTTTAACCGGCGGGACGCGCTGGACAAAGCCGTGAACGATCTGGCGGCCATTCTCCGCAGCGAACACTGCCGCACCCAGCCGCGAAGGATCTCGTTGTGACCGAAACCCCGGAGTTCCAACCCCGTCCGGTGTCGCTGCCGATCCCCCTTCACCGACCGGTCGTGACCTGGGTGCTCCTGGCCCTCATTGGCGTTGCCTTTGTCGTCGAGACGTTGGCTGGAGGGTCGCAGAACACAGGGGTACTGGTGAGCCTTGGAGCCAAAGTCACGCCTTTGATCGCCGCGGGTGAATACTGGCGCCTGCTTACGGCCATGTTCTTGCACATCGGCCTTATGCACCTGTTGTTCAACGGCTATGCCCTGTTCATCATCGGCACTGAACTGGAACAACTACTGGGCGCCGGTCGGTTCCTGGCCATTTACCTACTGGCGGGGCTGGGCGGAAACCTGGCGAGCTATGCCTTCAGCCCCAACCTGGCTGCCGGGGCTTCGGGCGCCGTCTTTGGCCTGATCGGCGCCCTGGCTGCCTTTTTTGCCCTGCACCGCGAAACGTTGGGCGCATGGGGTCAAAGACGCTTCCTCAATATCGCCGGGCTGATCGTCATCAACCTCATCTTTGGGTTCGTACAGCCCGGCATCGACAACCTGGCTCACCTGGGCGGCCTTTTGTGCGGGCTTGTCCTGGGCTGGGCCCTGGCCCCCCGCTACCGGATCAACCTCATCGAACGCCGGCTGGAGGATGAGAACCGGCTGCCGCGCTATGGACCTACCCTGGCGGCCGTCGCGCTCATCCTGGTGGGCGGCGTCGCTCTGGCAACCCTCCATCAGCGCGACAGCGTCCAGAGTTCCCTTTGGCGAGCGGAGCAATCGGCCCAGCAGCAGGATTGGGAACAGGTCATCGTCGAAGTGGAGCAGGCCCTGGCCCGGGACCCCGACCTGGACGATCCGACCGTCTACTTTTTCTTGGGGCTGGCCCACAGCTATGAGGGCAATCTCCAAAGCGCGGCCGACGCCTACGAACAAGCCCTGGCCCTCGACCCCAACGACGGCCCCGCACGCTGGAACCTGGCCCTGAGCTACCTTCAGATGGGCCAATACGAACAGGCTCGCTCCCATTTTGAGACGTACCGAACGCAAAATCCCCAGGAAGCCAACCAGGTCCAACCCTACCTGGACGAGATCGAGCGGCTTACCCGGTAAACCGGACATCGAGCGGCGCATGGCCGCAATCGACACTCCACGGCTGTTGCATTGTCCCTTGACGGCATACCG
>CAYVLO010000096.1:0-9475 GCA_964452125.1 uncultured Anaerolineaceae bacterium
TCGGTGCTTCATGGTCGGCTGCCTGATTTACCCCCATTTATTGAGAAGTTACAGCATTCAGTTGGTCTGATCAATGAAATCGCATTGACAATATCAATGCAGTGACGATGCCTGGTTGAAAAAACCAACTCTGGAGTGCGGCAGCTTGCTGCCGCAAAAATCCGCGCAAGCATGCGTCCTGGCGTTGCGAGGCGGCGCACTCCAAAAAGGACTTTTCAGTGCGGAATGGCAAGTTAGGCCCAACTTCTGAATCTCCGTTTATCCAAATGCGATTGCTCTGTGGTCTAGTCAGGGTTGCTGCCAGGTCTGGATTCTTCTACGTTGGACTCGCGGCGGATCGTGTACAGTCCCCGACCACCATCCGCACCTGCGCGCCGGGCACAGCTTTTTGTCAAAGCGCCGAAAACTTGGTACAATGTCCAGGAGATCGTGGTACCCAGTTGTAGTGGAGGAATAAGATGGAAAAGGTACTGATTATCGGCTGCGGACCGGCAGGCTACACGGCTGCCATCTATACAGCGCGTGCGTTGCTGGAACCATTGATGATCGCAGGACCCAGCATGGGCGGGCAGGTTGCCACCAGCAGCGACATTGGCAACTATCCGGGATTCCCCGACGACGTCGCCGGTGGGGAACTGGCGCAGTTGATGCAGCAGCAGGCCGAGCGATTCGGCGCCCGACTCGAGGTGGACATTGTCACCAGCGTGGATCTGTCCACCCGCCCCTTCAAAGTGGTGACCTATGGCGGCGAGTATGAAACCCAGACGATCATCATCACCAGCGGCGCATCGCCGCGCAAGCTCGGTGTGCCAGGCGAAAAGGAATTCGCAGGGCGCGGCGTGTCCTACTGCGCCACCTGTGACGGCTTTTTCTACATGGGCAAAGAGATCGTCATGATCGGCGGCGGCGATGCAGCCGTCAAAGAGGCCATCTTTTTGACCCGCTTTGCCCAAAAGGTGACCGTCATCCACCGCCGCGATCAATTGCGCGCCGAAAAGATCTTGCAGGAACAGGCCTTTGCCCACGAAAAGATCGAATTTCTGTGGGACACGGTCGTGACCGAAATTGTGGGAGACGGTTCGGTCACCGGAGTTCGAGTGCGCAACGTCAAGACCGGTGAGGAACAGCTCCTGAGCACTCAGGGGGTCTTTGTCGCCGTCGGCTATGCGCCCAATACCGACTTCCTGGGCGGCCAAGTCGAGCTTACTGAGGCCGGCTTTATCGTGGTCGACATGGACCAGAGGACAAGCGTCGAAGGCGTGTGGGCGGCAGGCGACGTGAGTGACTGGACCTACCGCCAGGTCGCCACATCGGTTGGCGCGGGCGCCAGGGCCGCCATGCAGGCCGAGCACTATATCATGCAGTTGGAACACCGGGCCTATCCCGGCAAAACAAACGTGGGATAATGGGGGAAACCCCCTCCAAATCTGTCTGCCAGAAGGAGAATAAAATGGCAAACATAACCAAAGAAATGTCGATTGGCGAAGTCGTACAAACCTACCCGCAGACCATCGAGGTGTTTCTAAAGCACGGGTTGATGTGCTTTGGCTGCGCCATTGCCCAGTTCGAAAACGTCGAGCAGGGCGCCCTGGCTCACGGCATCAACATCGACGCCCTGATCACCGACCTCAACACGGCGGTGTCCCAGTCCAGCAACTAGCATAGGCAGCATCCGCTGGACGCCCCAGGGGGATCAACGGAACGTAGCGGACATCGGGCGGCCAAGGACCGAGCCCAGCAGGCTTGTCATTGGCCGCTCGCGCATCGTGGGACAGGAGCACTCGAACAGTGACCCAAGAAGAGGCCATCGACCTGATCAAAAAGCTCTTGCAGGCCCCCAGCCAGGAGGCCTTGCAGGAGATGATCGCCCATCACCTGCCCCAGATGGACAGCACCTTCTTTGCGGTGCTCACCCAGGCAGCGGCCTCGGAATCGATACGAAACCCAGCCGTGGGCGAACGGCTCACCTCCCTTGCTCAGATCCTGCTCCCCCTCCGCACCCTGATCTAGCAGTACACCCAAACTGCTCAAAACCCCCGATATTCCCAGCAAAATAAGCCGCTGGAGGGCGATCCACCAGGCTCAGGCCCAGCAATTCTGATTTTGGGCTGCTGGACCTTTGCCAAATGAGCTGAGGAGTTCTTGTGAGCGATGAAGGCAGCTGTGTGATACGGACCTCAGGCTTTTCAGCCGATGATGCTCGGTAGAGATGGACGCATCGGGCTGAACACACGTGGTAGCGGACTGAGCGAGCATTCAAAAGGCAGGGGAAACCAGCCCTCAAGCCACAGCGTTTTTGACAAGACGCCGCGGAAGGGCGGGATCAGGCGGCAGACCATATCAGGTCAGATGGGTCCGACTTCTAACTGCTCGGCCATGAAATCGATCACCGCATCCCAGCTTGAGAAGTAGATGTAGATCGTCAGGGCACGTAGATCGTTGAAAAAGCGGCGCCGTGCGCCCAGCGCCTTTCGAATTGCGTCATACACGGCCCAGGTCAGATGCAACACACTGTGAAACAGAAACGACCGGGCACAGGGAGTGGCTACCCAATCCACTGCACCCCAGGAGAAAATTCTGTGACCCTATCCGACTTTATCCACGGGATGCCCAAGGTGGAATTGCACGTCCACCTGGAGGGGAGCATCCGCCCCGCTACTCTGCTGGTTTTGGCCGAGCGCAATCGGGTGGACCTGCCGACTCACGATCTGGCAGGTCTGCGCGAGTTTTACCGCTTTGTCGATTTCGAGCACTTTATCCAGGTCTATTTCACCATCTCCCGGTGCTTGCAAACGGTCCAGGATTTCGAGCTGATTGCCTACGAGTTTGGGACCGACATGGCCCGGCAGAACATTCGCTATGCCGAGGTCACCTTTACGCCCCATACCCATGTAACCAACACCGGCTTGCCGTTTGCCGAGATCATGGCTGGGATCAATCGCGGGCGCGCCCGCGCCCACGAGGAGCACGGCGTCGAGTTTCGCTGGATCCTGGACATTGTCCGCAACAATCCAGAGAGCCGCCATCAGGTGGCGGCGTGGGCTGCCGGCGCCCTGGATCAGGGTGTGGTGGGCCTGGGGTTGGGAGGTAGCGAGCAGGGATACCCCCCCGAGTGGTTCGCCGATGCCTTTGCCCTGGCACGCGAGGCCGGCCTTCACAGCGTGCCCCACGCCGGTGAGATAGCTGGACCCGAGAGCGTGTGGGGCGCCATCCGCTCGTTGGGCGCCGAGCGGCTGGGCCACGGCGTGCGCAGCATCGAGGATCCGTCGCTGGTGGCCTACCTGCGCGAGCGTCAGATCCCGCTGGAGGTGTGCCCCACCAGCAACCTGTGCCTGGGTGTGTACCCATCGTACCAGGAACATCCCTTGCGCAGGCTAGTAGACCTGAGGATCTGGGTGACGGTCAACTCGGACGATCCGCCCATGTTTGGCACCGATCTGGTCGGCGAGTACCAGGCCCTGGCTGATCACATGGGCTACACCTCTGCCGAATTGGAGCGCCTGAGCCTGGACGCCTTGCACGCCAGCTTTTTACCCGATAACCGCAAGGCTCGGTTGGTGCAGGAATTCGAGGCCGAATTCGAACGGCTCAGAGGCCAATGGCTGGCGGCGTGACCGCAAGCGCGCCTTGGTCGTCGGCATACGCTGGGGCGAATTTTGACAAGTCCAGCGACTTGGGCTAGAATAGGGTGTACAAGGCGCCGCGGTAGCTCAGTTGGTAGAGCACTTGACTGAAAATCAAGGTGTCCCCAGTTCAAGTCTGGGCTGCGGCACTCACAAAGGTTCCTTCGTATGCGGGCGTGGCTCAGTGGTAGAGCATCTCCTTGCCAAGGAGAGGGTCGTGGGTTCGAATCCCATCGCCCGCTCTCTTTTTCCTGACGGCGACGTAGCCAAGTGGAAAGGCAGCGGTCTGCAAAACCGCGATCACGGGTTCAAATCCCGTCGTCGCCTCTGCCAACGGGCTGATAGCGCAAAACGCTATCAGCCGTTTGCTATCAGCGCGGGGCGGTGGCGAAATGGCAGACGCAGCGGACTTAAAATCCGCTGGGGGAATACCCCGTATGGGTTCGACTCCCATCCGCCCTATTCACTGCGACCCTTCCTCTTCGGAAGGGTCTTTTATTCCCCATCGTTATACCCGAAGGTTGACCGAGTGGACGCCTTCCAGTATGATGGGCTACGGTTCTTTTGTGTCGAATCTGCGGGGGATCGACCGCAGGCTGGAGAGTAGAAAATATGACAATCACCGTCGATGCCCGGGGGCTGGCCTGCCCCCAACCGGTCCTTCAGACTCGCAAAGCTATGGAACAATCGGAGCGAGTGGTGACCCTGGTGGACAACGAGACGGCTGTGTCCAATGTGTCGCGCATGGCGACGAAAGCCGGTTGGCAGGTCCAGGTCAGCGGCGAGGGCCAGCTCTTTCAGATCGAGATGACGCGAGAGGGCGCCAGGGCCCAGGTCGTTTCCCAGGCTGTGGGCCAGGCCGAGCCCGCGACCGGCCCCTTGGTCTTGGCGGTTTCGTCGGATGTCATGGGGCGCGGCGACGATCTGCTGGGCCACATCCTCATCCGCAGCTTTTTTCACACCCTCGGTGAGGTGGCGCCCTGCCCCCAGATTTTGGTCCTGTTCAACACCGGGGCCCGATTGGCCTGCGAGGACTCGCCCGTTCTCGACGACCTGCGCGGCCTGGAAGAGGCCGGAGTAGAGATCCTCGTGTGTGGCACCTGTCTCAATCACTTGGAGATCAAGGACCAGTTGGCCGTGGGGCACGTGTCCAACATGTACGATATTGCCGAGACGATGCTCGCTGCCGGCAAGGTGGTGCATCTTTAGGCACGGCCCGCCCCACCGATTCCTCCCATCAAGAGGTCATGGGGTGGCCTGAAAAGAGACGTCGAAAGAGGTACGATGAACCAGGAAGATTGGAATCACATTCGCCTCACAGCGCTCACCAGCGCGGCGGGCTGAGCATCCAAACGGTCACCCGACCATTTGGCGCAGGTGCTGCGCCCTCTGCGTGAAACCTTTCGCGAACAAGATTATCCCAATCTGCTGATTGGGCTGAGTTCGCCCGACGATGCCGCCGTGTACCGCATCAGCGACGATCAGGCGTTGATTTTCACCACCGACTTTTTCACACCCGTGGTCGATGACCCCTATGTGTACGGCTCGGTGGCAGCAGCCAATGCCATGAGCGACGTGTATGCCATGGGCGGGCAGGTGGTGCTGGCCTTGAGCATCGCCGCCTTTCCACCCAGGCTTCCCGCAGAGGTCCTGAGTGAGATCCTGCGCGGTGCGGCCGACAAGGTCGCCGAGGCGGGCGGCGTCATCGCCGGCGGTCATACCATCGATGACGAGGAGCCCAAATTCGGGCTGGCGGTCATGGGCACTGTCCATCCCGACCGCATTGGTAGAAAAGGGGGCGCCCAGGTGGGAGATCATCTCCTCCTGACCAAGCCCCTGGGGATCGGTCTGATCACCACGGCAGCCAAGGGGGACGCCGCCGACCCGGCGCATCTGGAGGCAGCCATCGAGGCGATGCAGCAGCTCAATCGGGGGGCGGCAGAGCTGGCCCAGCAGGTCGATTTTCACGCCATCACTGACATCACCGGCTTTGCCCTCCTGGGCCATGCCTGTGAGATGGCTCAAGAGAGCGGTACAAGGTTCCGCTTTTTCTTTGACCAGTTGCCCTTCCTGCCGGGGGCCAAGGACTATGCCGATCAGTGGCTCTTTCCCGGAGGCGCCTGCAACAACCAGCGGGCTTTTCAGGAGCAGGTCTCGTTCCAGGGCTTGGAAGAGGAGATGCAGATGCTCCTCTTTACGCCCGAGACCAGCGGGGGGCTGCTCATTGCCCTGGCGCCCGATCAGGCCGACTGCCTGTGGGCCCTGTGTCGCCAAGCCGGCCAACCGATCTGGCGCGTGGGCGAGGTGTTGGAGGGAAGTGGAATCCAGGTGATTCCGTGACACGGAATTCCGGACTGCGTGCGGGCATGGGGGACGGCTCACGTCTGGAACGCAAAAGGCGCGACATTTTCGAAAATGCCGCGCCTTTCCCTATCGGGGTGCTAGCCGCTTACTCGTACTCCTCAAAGGGGATGGTGTCTGCTTCGGGCGCCGAGTTGGGATCGGACGGATCTTCCTCGTCCTCCAAGGGCTCGACCTCAGCCTCGACCGAAGGTTCGGGCAAGGAGGTTCGAGCCGAACCTGCCGCAGGGCCCTCGTCCAGAACATGCTGGGGAGCCACCGTCGCGACCGACTTGGCTGCCGTCTGGGTCGCGCCGCAAAAGGGGCAGACGTTCCAGCGCAGATGCAACAGGCGCCCACAGGATGGGCAGGCCTTTTTGAGCCGGGTGTGGCAGGTGGGACAGATCATATACTCTTCTTCGATGCGGCGGTTGCAGCCCGGGCAGGCCAGCCTCTCTTCGATTCCCTGGAGCAATGCCTCCTCTTCCAGCGAGCGCTCATAGATCTCGGACAGCGTCTCGCGGGGGCGGAGAATGGCATACAGCATCAGGCCCGGCAGAGGAAACAATGGGAAGAAGAGAAGGACCATCAGTGTGGCGAGGACCTGGGCAAAGACGTCGCGCGAGCGGGCGCGGATGTCGCGAAAGGCCCAGATCACGGCGCTGATCCACAGCGCCGCCAAAAAAGCGCCCAGCAGCGCAGCAAACATGATCACAAAGGGCTGAATGGCGTTCAGGATGTTCTCAAAGTCCATCCGATTGGTAGACTCCTTGACGTATAGTTGGTTGGCTGTCGGGCCACGAGTCTGCCCTGTAGACAGCCAAGCTGCGAATAGGCGTCGGCTTGCCCACAAGCAGGAAAATATTATACCACTTCTTTCCTGTTTTGTCACCTTGGCAACGGCGCTGAACCAGTTTGCTGTCAGGTCGGCCAAGCCATGGCGCGGCGCAGGATGGATGCTGCCTGCGAGCGTACTCGCGGCGGGCATGACGGTGCGTTCATTGATGAACGTCACCCTCGCAGCGAGGGCCCAGTTACCGATAGACCTGGGGGTTGACGCAATGGGGCAATCGCTTGCCCCGCACCCCCGCCAGCAGATTCTCCGCTGCCATGATTGCCATCCGGCGTCGTGTGGCTACGCTGGCGCTGCCAATGTGGGGCACTACCAGGCAATTGGGCAGGCTCAAGAGTTTGTGATCGGCAGGTAGGGGCTCGGGTTCGGTCACATCCAGGGCCGCATAGGCGATCTGATCCCCAGAGAGCGCATCGTACAGGGCCTCCATATCGACCACTGGTCCACGAGAGGTATTGACCAGCACGGCCGTCGGCTTCATCTGACCCAACGCCTCGGCGTCGATCAGGTGCCGGGTCTGATCGGTCAGGGGCACGTGCAGGCTGACGAAATCGGACTCAGTCAGGAGGTCCGGGAGCGAGCAGCGCACCTCGGCCTGGACGTCGAGCCCTTTGTTTGGATCGCAAAAGGGATCGTAGTAGAGGACCTTCATACCAAAGCCGGATGCCCGCCGGGCCAATGCCTGGCCGATGCGCCCCATGCCGACGATGCCCAGCGTTGCCCCATGTACATCGTGGCCCAGCAAAAGGGTGGGGTGCCACGATCGCCATTGGCCGGCCTGCACGTAGGCGGCTGCTTCCACAAGGCGGCGGGCGCCGGCCATCAGCAGGGCAAAGGCCAGATCGGCGGTCGTCTCGGTCAGTACGCCGGGCGTGTTACCCACGGGGATGCCCCGCGCCGTCGCCGCCCCCACATCCACGTTGTCAAAGCCCACCGCATAGTTGCTGATGACCTTGAGTTGGGGGCCGGCAGCGTCCAGCAGCAGCCCATCGACCTGGTCTTCGAGCAACGAAAGCAAGCCGTCGATGCCCCGCACCTTTTCCAGGAGCGTCTCACGGGGCGGGGGAGTCTCTTGGGGCCACACCTCGACATGACACATATCGGCGAGAAGGGCCAGCCCCTCGTCGGGCAGGGCGCGGCTGACAAAGACTTTTGGTTTGTCCATGGGTTCTCCTCGTTCACTCAAGATGGGCCAAGTCCTGGCCCGGAAAGGCGAACAGGAACATGAGATCGTTGACGTTGGTCCCTGTGGGTCCCGTAAGGATCAGATCGTTCAGGGCATGGAAAAAGGGATAGGCGTCATTGTTCTCCAGATGGGCCACCGGATCGAGCCCCAGCGAGCGGGCCCGGTTGATGGTCTTGCCGGTGGCCACGGCGCCCGCCGCGTCGGTGGGGCCGTCGGTGCCATCGGTGCCCAGGGCCACCAACAGGACTTGGGGCAAGCCCTCCAGGGCCAGGGCAGCGGCCAGTGCCAGCTCCTGGTTGCGCCCGCCTTTTCCCTGCCCGCGTACGGTCACTGTCGTCTCGCCGCCCCACACCAGGCACGCTGGCAGGGGTGCGGGTCGCCCGTGGGCCACCATCTCTTTGGCCAACGCTGCTGCCACCCGGGCCACCTGCCGGGCTTCCCCCTCCACGTAGGTGGAAAGCAGCAGGGCATTCAGGCCGTTGGCCCGGGCCGCCTCGACGGCGGCCTCGGCAGCCAGGCGGTTGTTGCCCACCAACAGGTTGTGTACCCGCTCAAACAGCGGATCGTCAGGCTTGGGCGTGTCGGGTAGATCGCCGTCAAGGCCCGCTTGCAGGTGACGGCGCGTCCCCTCCGGCAGGCGCTCGACCAGCCCGTAGCGCTCCACCACGGCCCAGGCCTCGGCAAAGGTCGTTGGATCGGGTGCGGTGGGGCCCGAGGCGATCACGTCCAGCGGGTCGCCCACCACGTCCGACAGGATCAGGCTGACCACGGGCGCCCGCCCCGCCAACCGGGCCAGCCCCCCGCCCTTGATCTGAGACAGGTGCTTGCGCACGGCATTCAACTCGACGATGGTGGCGCCCGAGCGCAGGAGCAGGTCGGTGGTGTCCTGGAGGTCGGTCAGGGTCAGGCCCGGCGCCGGCAAAACCAGGAGCGCCGAACCGCCCCCGGAGAGGACCGTGAGCACCAGATCCCGCTCCGTCGCCCCTGCCAGCAGGTCGGCCATACGCTGCGTGCCCTCGACCCCCGCCTGGTCGGGGATGGGGTGCCCGGCTTCGATCGCGTCCACCGGGCCGGTGGGGTGTCGGGGGTCGGCGTGTCCATATTTGGTCACCACGAGCCCACCGCTCAGGCGCTCGCCCAGCAGGCCATGAAGGGCGGCGACCATAGCCGGGGCGGCCTTGCCGCCGCCGACGACCCATACCCGGTCGATGGCCGCCAGGTCGTACACCCGTCCACCCACGGTGAGCCGGTCGCCGCTGCGCGTGACATGGCGCAGCACCGCGCCCTCTGGATCGACGGCTGCCAGCGCGGCTTGCTGAACAGCCCGAATGGCGTCTCGGTAGGCCGAGTTTCGGATCGAATAGGGTTCCATCGACTTTCCCCAGGCGAGATGAGAGCATGGTAGCGCATAGCCCTGCTTTTGTCAAATCGCCGGCAGAGGGCCCAATGCCCGGGAGAAAGACGCGATGTTTT
>CAYVLO010000097.1:0-4356 GCA_964452125.1 uncultured Anaerolineaceae bacterium
TTAGTACTTGCGGAGCACGACCGGCAGATAGGCCGTGACCGGGTCGTAGAGGATGGCGCCCACTTCGGCCGCCACCGACTCGTTGTCGTGGGCGTCGCGGAAGCGGACGTACACAAAGTTCAGGGCATGGGGCGAACCGCCCAGCGTCCAGGGCACGCCCTGGGCAAAGGCCTGCCAGTCCACGCCGGCAAAGGACGGGTCGTTGCTGATCTTCATGTGGGTGATGTCGTCAAAGGCCTCATTGGGATCGGGCTCCCCTCCTTCTTCCTCGTAGGGCGCAAAGGTGAGGGTGACGCCGCGCCGCTGGGTCGAAGGCGCGCCGTCGTTGACGATGACCAGGGCCTGGGGCGGGATCGGATCGATGCTGGGCGTGACCGATTCGCTGGCGATCACCGCGCTGCGGTGCCCTCCCGCCAGAAGCACGCTCCCATCCTCGGCGATCAGCTTGTAGTAGTAGGTGGTGCCGTTGGTTGCCCCATCCTCGTAGGCGCCCGTCAGGGGCAGCTCGTTCACGTGCAGGTTAAAGGGGCCGTTCGGGCTGGTGGCGCGATAGAGCTGCATGCGGACGTACTCGGCCTTGACGTCGTAGGTGAGAAACACCTTGCCGTTGCCCGGCGCTGCGTGCAGGAAATCGGGCGCCTCGATCTGGTCGTCGCTGGGATCCAGGGGATCCTGCGCCCACAGAACCTCGGAGCCATCGTTCTCGCCGCCGTCGTCGGTGTCGCTGTCGTGGGGATCGGTGCCGTTGAGGTACTCGTCGGCGTTGGTCAGCCCATCGAGATCGGGGTCGAGGTCGGCGTCGTTGAGATCGTTCTTGTTCAGGCCGTGGGCGTCCTCCCAATCGTCGGGCATGCCGTCGCCGTCGGTGTCGGCCCCTTCGAGGATGGAGAAGGCGCCTTTCCCTTCCCGCTGGAAGGTGCCATCGCCGACCATGATGTCGATGCTGTAGCCGCCCTCATCCTGCGGAGGCGGCGGGTCGGGCACACCCTCGTCAGGGGGCGCCACTTCGATGGCGCAGTTGGCGCGGGGGAAGCTGTTGGCATACATGCCGTCGTTGGCAGCGCCGTCGCCGTGCTGCCCGTCGTCGAACAGCGTCAGCAGCGTCTGGGACAGAGGCACGCCAGGGCAGGGGGGCGCCTTGACCAGGGCTTGCATCGGCCGTCCGCCGATGGGCCCATCGTCGGACAGAAAGGCCACAATGGGGATCAGGTTGCCGGTAAAGGCGCGGGCGCCCAACAGGCTGGGCAGCAGCAGGTCGAGGGTCAGGTTGGTTTGGCCGCTGGCCAATACCTGATAGTACACCGGCAGCTTGATGGCATTGAGATCGCGGGTATAGACCGTCACCAGCATCTTCCACTCGCCGGGATCGGGATTGGCCAGGCGCCAGCCCACATGGTGGTTGGTCCGGTTCTCAAAGTCGTAGGGCAGGACGCCCTTGGTGATCATGCCGCCATCGGGCTTGACCAGCTTGAGGTCCAGCCAGCTCCCCGACGGTACATAGTCCAGGGCAAAGAGCACCTCGCGGATCGAGTCGTCGATCATCAGGGTGTGGGTCCGGGTCAGGCCGTCGGTCTCCATCACCCCCTCTTCGGCCAGGAGC
Source organism: uncultured Anaerolineaceae bacterium (assembly GCA_964452125.1). GTDB lineage: Bacteria > Chloroflexota > Anaerolineae > JAAYZQ01 > JAAYZQ01 > CAZNQW01. The sequence continues at coordinate 1,601 of CAYVLO010000097.1, forward strand.
CGCTGGCGATTTTCGGCCGTCCCCTCGGCGTACTCGTAGGTGTCGGCCAGTTCCAGCGACATGGCTGCGGCGGGCGGCGCCTGAATTCCCGAACTCATGGTCGAATTGCTGACATAGACGTCGTTGTAATACGAGACGCCGCCCGTGTCCGTGGCGATCGTCTGCATCAACACTTCGTTGGAGGCCGGTCCAAAGGCGATGGCGGTCACCGGGCAGCCGGTGGCCTGGACGTCGGTCTTGACCGGGTTGCCGCCGGTGTTCCACTTGCGCTCCGAGTTCTCCATGCCGTCGGACAGGAGCACAAAGGAGCAGAGGGGGTTGGACGTGGGGCTGGATACCCTCTGGTTGCGGGCCTCGTACAGGCCGTCGCCGATGCTGGTGGCCCCGGACGGATAGATGCCGGTGGGCACGGTCCAGTCGTTGATATAGTTGCGGGCGTTGGTGCGCTGGGTGGCGTTCACCGAGACCATGGCAAAGGAGCTGGGCGCCACGTTGTGATGGAAGGGCACCACCGACAGACCGTCGCCGGTGCGGGTAATGTCCACGTACAGGGAGGCTGCATCCTTGGCGGCCTGGAGTTTGGCGTTGGTGGGCTCGATGGGCGTGCCCATGGAGCCGGAGCGGTCGATGACCAGCACGTGGTCCACCTTGTCAGAGGTGTAGCGGACGGCGTTGAACTCGGTGTCGGTGCTGATGATCGTGCTGGTGCCCGATTCTTCCAGCGAGATCTCGAGCTCGTACAGACCATCGACCAGGCCGGCAGGCGCCTGCACCACCAGCCAGTACTGCTCTTGCACAAAACCGCCGGCCGTGACCGGCGCCAGCACGCCGCCCACCCGGGCCGAAAAGTCATTCGCCGTCAGACCGCCGACCACCGGTCCGGTGGCCGATCCGTCGGTCACCAGAAGTTGCGCCAGGAACTTGGTGCCCGACTGGACGGTGGCCGGTGCGCCCGTGTTGGGCATCTTGATGTCGAGCACGGGATCGACGCACGACAGGGTGATGTCGGCCTGGGCCGCGTTACTGAGGCCGCCGAGCACCGCCACGACCTTGGTCAGGCCATCGTTCAGGAAGGCCTGGCTCCAGTTGTCGCCGCTGCCCTGGGTGTGCTGTTTAAAGGCTGCGCCGTTCTGGGTCACGACGTGGTAAAAGGCCGGGCCGCTGTCGCGGTGGAAGGACACCGAAACGGCCGGGCAGTTGGCGCCGATGGTGGCCGAATAGTAGCGGATGCCATACTTGGACACGTTCTGATTGGTCCAGGAGGCGCTGGTGCCCGCCTGGATGGTGCCGCCGTCGTTGAGTACGACCGAGCCGCACGTCCCAGGACCCTCGGGTTCCTCCTCGTCCAGGATGTTGTAGCTGTCGTTGGGGACGCCCGTCAGGTCTTTGGTGTAGGCGGCTACGGCAAACTGGGTAAAGGATTCGTCAAAATCGGTGCCGGGGGCTTTGACAGCCAGGGCGCGGTTGACCATCGCCAGGCTGGAATAGCCCAGGGTGTTCTGGTCAAAGGCCGTTTCAACAAAGTCGATGCCAAGCTGTGGCTGGCCCAACGTCGTGCCGTACTGTTCCATGGCGTACTTCCACCACACGCACGATTTGTACCACAGGGTGCTCAGGTCGGTGTTGGTCGAGCCCAGGTAGCTGGCGGCTTCGGCGCAGTAGGTAAAGCCGGCGGCGCCGGAGGCCATGTGGTCGATGTTGGTGAACCAGTTGTCCTGGGTGGCGCGGGCGGTGCCCTCCTTCAGGAATTTGGTCTGGAGGGGAGCGCCGGTCGAGGTATCATAGTTGTACTGGACGCGATGGGTCAGCTCGTGGCCCAGGGTCATCTGGGCCACGTCGTCTCCCAGACTCCAGCAGCCGGCATAGGTGGTCATCTCATTGCTGCTCCAACTGGTGCCGCCGTTGCAGTCACCCGTGATGTTGGAGAGATTGACTCGGAGCTTGCCCGAGTACTTGGGCTCGTTAAAGCCCCAGGAGGTGAATCGGTTCCAATAGGCCTGCACCTGGTCGGCGGCAAAGGTCGCCTGCGTCTCGCTGATGCTGCTGGTGGTATAGTAGACGCAGAATTTGGGTCGCTCGACGCATTTGTCCAAGGCCGCATCGCTGCTGGCGGGACAGGTGGTGTCGACACAATCGACTACTGCGGCTGGCGATTGCGGCTCCGCTCCGCTCTGGGCGAGGGCCGGGAAGGGAAGAATCACCAAGATGCTTAGCAAGGCGAGAAGGGGAAGGAGATGTCGGCGTTTTGATTGGGTAGCCATCGAACTCACTCCTTTCGAAAGTTCTGATTTTAAGACGCCAAAAATAAGGGGACTGGCCTTGAGCAGGCCAGAGGCGGCAATCTCACCTCCTTTCGTAGAAACGGGCGCGAGCAGTCCCACGCGGGGCCCCACGAACGATGGGGATACTACCGGGCCCTATCTCGGTTCAGCGGTGGGTTGATGGAGCGTCTATACCTGAGCGGTCCTGCGAGTACGTTGAATGAGAAGATTGCGATCTGTGGAGTGCGGCTATGGTGGAACCATGTGTACAAGACTAGTATAGCACCGCGCCACCGGTTTGTCAACTGTCGATCGGCCGCCCCGGTGGACAGGCGATGGGGTCTTGCTCGAAAGTAAACGCTATGCAGCAGCAGGCTTTGCTCGCCGCCCCGTGTCCGCACGGCCCCGTCCTCGAAGGCCATCCGTAGGGGCGACGCATGCGTCGCCCCTACAACGCGCATCGGGGATGGGGCCTGTACGGGCGGGTGTCCAACC
>CAYVLO010000097.1:4456-9475 GCA_964452125.1 uncultured Anaerolineaceae bacterium
GTAGGGGCGAGGCATTCGGGCCACGGTTGTGCCCTGGCAAGAAATCCGGCCCGTGGACGACACGGTGGTGGGGCATGGGGCCCATCGGAATGCCTCGCCCACCTTTGGCGCTGTGTGGACATGGGTGGGCGAGGCATTCCCAGGGAAAACCGAACGTGGCCTCGTTTTGAACGCGGGGCAGCCTTGTGGCTGGGGTGTCATCCCACGCCGGGAATGCCGCGCCCCTACACGGCGGCGGGTGGTTTTGACTTTTGGGGCAGGCTGTGGTATAAGAGGTGCAGTTGTCCGACTGGGCAGCAGAGAATGGCAGTTAACCCAATAGGGGCCGCGAAGCCCTTGTACCGGAACCGACCATTTCCGGTGCAAGGGCTTCTCTTTTTGGGGCAAGGGGGCCAATCTACTATCCTTCTGCCGGGGTTCGGGCGCGGGGGACGTTGCCTCCAAGGCCGAACCGAGGCAGGTATTATCCAAGGGGTGCTCGATGTCTGGTCGCTATCACATCCAAACCAAGCCCGCGCCGCCCGCTTTTGCCTATCCGGCCAAATTCCGACTGGCTGAGGGCGACGACTATGTGAAATATGGCCACGCGCCCTTTGACCAGGGCCGCTCGGGAGGCGATCCCCACTGGACGCCCGAGATCATTACCCAGACCTGGTACCAGGCCGAGACGGGCCGGGTGCCCATCTCGGGCGCGGGCTATGGGGGCGCCTTTGCCCGGCCCGGGTTCGACAGCATCTGGCTCGACATGTCCGAGATCGTGCGGCCCACCCGCGATGGCATCCACGGTCGCGAGTATATCTCTACCTCCGTGGTCCTGGGCCGGCGACCGTCGGCCCTGGAGTTCGATGCCCGCGGCGACCTGGTGACCGAGCCGCCGTCCCTCATCGAGATCCCTCTGCCGGTGCTGTTGGATCCGCTGCCCATGCCGCTGACCGGGCAAGGTGGGCCTCGGGCGGTGGTCCAGGCGGCGGCCCGGCTGGGCACCCTGGCGCTGGTCCGTCCCGGCGAGTGGTTCGAGGGACTGGCCGAGTATGGGGGCGCGGTGGCGCCGCTTCTCTCGATGCACGACGAGGCCACGGCGCCCTGGATCGGCGCGGCGCGTTTGATCGAGCTGGACTGCCCGGAGGGGGACGTGGCGGCCGCCCTGCAGGCGGTGGAGGGGATCCGCGCGCTGCACCCTGGGGCCGCGGTGGCCGTCCGCTGGCCCCTGACGGTCCAGGTGGCCGCGGAGGTCGAGGCGCTGGCGCGGCGCGGGGTGAGCATCGTCCACCTGTGCGCCGACGAGTCGGGCTGGGGGCCTGAGGAGAACGGGCAGCGCTTTTTGGGCGACGTGCTGGGCGAGGTCCACGCCGCCCTGGTGGATGCCTGCCTGCGCGACCAGGTGACTTTGCTGGTCAGTGGCGGCATTGCCGCTGCCGAGCACGTGCCCAAGGCGTTGGTGTGCGGCGCCGATGCGGTGGCCGTCGATTTCGTCCTGGAGGCGGCCCTGGGCTGCGCCCTGTGGGCCGACATGCGCCACCCCTGCCCGGCGGAGGATCAAGAGATCGACGTCGAGTGGGGCACGCAGCGGATCGTCAACCTGATGGCGGCCTGGCGCGACCAGTTGCTGGAAGTGTTGGGGGCGATGGGCATGCGCGAGGTGCGGCGCCTGCGCGGCGAGCTGGGGCGCACCATCTTTCAGGCCACCGAGGAGGCCGCTTTCCGCCAGCTATTGGGCCGGGTGGTCGAGGGCCAATCGGCGGATTTGCAGCCGGTGGTGGGCGACGGCGAGCTGGAGGGCGACCTGCGCTGGCCCACGGAGCTGATCCTCAGCACGTCGGAGCAGAGCCGCACGGGCCAACCGCCGACCTCCGGACTCGAGTACAAGGTGGGCCGGTCGGGCGGCGGTTTTGACCGGTTGCGTTTTGCCTTTGAGCTGTCGGTGAGCGAGCCGGAGGCCCCGGCAGAGGTTGCCGGACCGGTCGATCTGACGCTGGCGCTCAACCGGCGCGATCCCAGCCGCCCGAGGATTCAGATCCCCCACCCCTGGTATGGCGGGGGGATGTCCTTTGGCTCGGTGAGCGTGCAGACCATGACGGCGCGGGCCTGGGCGGCCCGCACCTGGGATTCGTTCACCAGCACCGGCGAAGGGGGGTACCCGGACCTGTTGCTGCCCTACGCCGACCACATGATCACCCAGGTGGCCACGGGCCTGTTCGGTGTGCGCGAGGAGACGATCCAGCGGGCGCGGATTGTCGAATTCAAGTACGCCCAGGGGGCCAAGCCGGGCCTGGGCGGCCACTTGTTGGGCAGCAAGGTGACGCCCGATGTGGCCGCCATGCGCGAGGCGGTTCAAGGCAGCAGCCTGTTTTCGCCCTTTCCCTTTCACAGCGTCTACTCGGTCGAGGACCACAAAAAGCACGTCGATTGGATCAAGATGGTCAATCCCCGCGCCCTGGTCTCGGTCAAGGTATCGACGCCGACCGACGTCGACATGGTGGCGGTGGGCAGCTATTTCGCCGGGGCGCACATTGTCCACCTCGATGGTTCCTACGGGGGCACGGGGGCGGCGCCCGAAGTGGCCAAAAAGAACATTGCCATGCCGCTGGAATATGCCATCCCCAAGGTCCACCACTTTTTGGTCGCCGAAGGCATCCGCGACGAGGTGGTGCTGATGGCCTCGGGGGGCGTCCGCACGGCCTATGACATTGCCAAGGCCATCGCCCTGGGCGCCGACGGCTGTGTGGTGGGCACGGCCGACCTGATCGCCCTGGGCTGCGTGCGCCTGGGCACCTGCGAGCGGGAAAAGGGCTGCCCCTTTGGTATCACCACCACCGACCCCGAACTGGCCAAGCTGATCGACCCACTGGAAGGGGGGCAGCGCATTGCCAACCTGTATGGGTCGTGGCGGATCCAGTTGGAAACGATCTTGCGGCGGCTGGGCCTGTCCAGCATTGGCGAACTGAGGGGCCGGACCGATGTGCTGGCTTATCTGGCGTAAGGACAAGGGGAGGCAGAGACGTGAATCGACGACGAGAGGCTGAGCGGCTGATCGCATCGCGGGCGAGTTTGATAGAGGGGCTGCCGGCGCCCTCGGTGCACAAGAGCGCGGCCGAGGGCGGCTGTGGCGTGGTGGGACTGGCGGCATCGGCGCCGGTGGCGGGCCGCCATCTGATGGCCCCGGCGGCGCAGATGCACAACCGGGGCAACGGCAAGGGCGGCGGCCTGGCTGCGGCGGGCCTTTCGCCGGCCCAGATGCGGGTGTCGCCCGAGACGCTGCGCGATTGCACGCTGTTGCAGGTGGCCTACCTGGATCCCGACGCCCGGGGCGCCGTCGAAGCGGAGGCGATCCTGCCGGCCTACGACGTGGTGCAGGGCTATGCGGCGCCGGCGCTGGACGATTATCGGGCCGTGCCCGACCTGGAGATGCGGCCGCCCGACGTGTGGCGCTACTTTGTGCGGGCCAAGCCGGCCCTGCTGGAGCGCTTTGCCGCCGAGCACCACCTGGCCGATCTGGGGGCGCGGGCGGTGGAGGACGAGTACGTCTACCGGCAGAGCTTTGGGCTCAACCAGAGCTTTTACGCCAGCCTGGGCGAGCAGCGGGCCTTTGTGCTCTCTCACGGGCGCGACCTGCTGGTGTACAAGATTGTGGGCTATGCCGAGCAAGCCGCCGCCTATTACCGGGTGGAGGATCTCGAGGCCCACGTCTGGATCGCCCACCAACGCTACCCGACCAAGGGACGGGTGTGGCACCCCGGGGGGGCGCACCCCTTTGTCGGCCTCAACGAGGCGCTGGTGCACAACGGCGACTTTTCCAACTATCACGCCGTGTCGACCTATCTGCGCCAGCGGAACATCGTGCCCCTGTTCCTGACCGACACCGAGGTGAGCGCCCTGCTGTTCGACCTGATGGATCGGGTCTATGGCTATCCGCTGGAGGCGACCATCGAGGCCCTGGCGCCCACCACCGAGCGGGATTTCAGCCTGTTGCCCGCCCACCGGCAGCGGCTGTACCAGGCCATCCAGGACACGCACCTGCACGCCTCGCCCGATGGGCCCTGGTTCTTTATCATCGCCCGCAGCCAGCCCGATCAGGGCGAATGGCAACTGCTGGGCATCACCGACACCTCGATGCTGCGGCCCCAGGTCTTTGCCCTGCACGAGGGCAAGGTCCGGGTGGGCCTGGTGGCGTCGGAAAAGCAGGCCATCGACGCCACGTTGGAGAGCCTGGCATCCGAGGATGAGCGGATCTGCCCGGTGGCCGACCTGTACTGGAACGCCCGCGGCGGAAGCCACACCGACGGAGGCGCCTTTTTGTTCTCGGTGCGCGAGACCAACGGCCATCGTGCCGGCGAGTGGTCGACGGCCGGCAATGGCCACGGCGCCCGGGAGTTGGTGGTGACCGACAAGTTTGGGGCGCAGATCAGCCTGCCGGTCGATCAGTTCCACAACAATCCGAGCACAGCGACCCTCCCCTCTGCCGATCTGACCTGGATCGAGTCGCTGCCCTCGACCTGGATCGTAGCGGGGGCCGAGGGGGTCGATCCGGCCTGGCAGTGGCTGTGCCGCCAGCTACACGCCTGGGACTATGGGGAGGTGACGGCCTTTTGCCGCCACCTGAGCGGCTTGGCGGCCGAGGGCGACGAGGCCTGGACCTTTGCCGTCGACTTGCTGGCCCGACTGCGCGACCGGCCCTGCGACCCGGGCGCCAAACGACGGGCCTCGGTGTTGGCCTTGGTCGATCGAACGCTGAACGGGCTGTTCGATGCCGTTCCGACCCTGGGCGCTGCGGCGAGCGGCGAGCGGCGCCGGGTGACCTGGGCGGGCCGGGCGGCCCTGCGCCCGCCCCAGGAGGGCGAACGGGTGTTGGTGCTGGATGGGGAGGGCTTTGCGCCCGAGGGCGAGGATGCCGCGGCGCGGCTGCTGGTGACGGCTGTCGAGATGGGCTGGCGGCGGTTCATCACCTACCACTGGCGCGGCGGTCGCTTCTGCGGCTGCGGGCTGGGTCCCGATAGCAGCGGTGTGCGCGAGGACGTGTAT
>CAYVLO010000098.1:0-9465 GCA_964452125.1 uncultured Anaerolineaceae bacterium
CCGCATCACCGAGCGCCGATGCCTCCCGGTCCAGGATCAGGTTGACCCGGTATCCCCGGTTGTGCAGGTGCCGGGCGGCGCACAAGCCGCCGCCCCCGTTACCCCCTGCCCCGACTAGCACGGTTACCTCTCCGTCCTGGCCGGCCAGCATCTCCACCACGTTCGCAGCCAGGTTCCGGCCGGCATTCTCCATCATCTGCAGAATGCCCAGTCCAAACTCCTCTACGGCAATCCGGTCCACCTCGCGCATCTGCTCCGCGGTCACTGCCGGAATGGGGATTCCATCTTGGGTCCAAAAAAGGCCAGTCAAGTCTGACATGTCCTCTCTCCAATGGGGGCGCACACAGGCGACCTCGCGGGCGCCCGTATGCATCCTCCTCAACTCAGTCCTCCATGGCCATGAACAGGTTGTTCAACGACTCAGCCAGAGTCGGGTGAGCAAAGACGCCGTCGCGGATGGCCGTGTACGGCACCCGGCCCATCATCGCCATCTGCAGCACGGTCATCACCTCGCCCCCCTCGATGCCCAGGATGGCCGCCCCCAGGATCTGATCGGTCTCGGCATCCACGATGGCCTTCATCAGGCCTCGCGTCTCGTCGGTTTCCAGAGCGCGGGCTACCCAGCTCATGGGGATCTTGGCCACGCGGTAGTTGAGGCCCTGTGCACGGGCTTCCTTCTCGGTCAGGCCCACGCGGCCGAGTTGCGGGTCGATAAAGACCGCGTACGGCACGAGCCGATCCTTCGTCGTGGCGTCGCCGCCCTCCAGCAAGTTGGTGCGGAGGATGCGATAATCATCATAGGCAATGTGAGTAAAGGCCGGGCCACCCTTGACGTCGCCCAAGGCATAGACGCCCGGGACGTTCGTTTCCAGTCGCTCGCTGACCCGGATCTGGCCCCGCCCGTCGGTCTCGACGCCAGCGGCCTCCAGGTTCAGCCTGTCGGTATTGGCCACACGGCCTGCAGCGATGAGCAGGTGTGAGCCCCTGAGGACTTGCTCGCCGCCAGGTGTTTCCACAGCCACCTGGATATGGCTCCCAGGACCCCGGGCAACGCGCACCGGCCGGGTGTCCAGTAATACCTGGATGCCATCTTCTTTGAGGATATCCAACACGGTTTCTGCGACGTCCGGGTCTTCCCGAACGAGCAGTTGCTCACCGCGCTGGACGATGGTGACGTCGCTGCCGAAGCGCCGGAACATCTGGCCGAACTCCAAACCAATGTATCCGCCGCCGACGATCAGCAGGTGTTCCGGCACGTGGTCCAGCTCCATGATCGAGGTCGAGTCGAGGTAGGGCACGCTGTCCAGACCCGGCAGTTCAGGGACTCGTGGCCGGGCGCCGGTGTTGATCACGATCACGTCTGCGGCCAGGTTACGGGTGCCACCGTCGTTCATCGTCACTTCGACCGACTTGGGATCGGTAAAGTGGGCCTCACCCATCAGGAGGTCCAGGCCATCGGTATTCTGCATGCGCCGCTCACCGCCGCCGCGAAAACTCTGGACGATGTCCCGCTTGCGTTGGCGCACCTTGCTCATGTCCACGGTCATTGGGCCGGTCTGCACGCCATAGTCCGCTGCCCGGCGGGCCAGGTAGGCGACACGCGCGCTGGCAACCATCGTCTTGGTCGGCGTACAACCCTCGTTGACACAGGTGCCGCCCACGTGTTCCCGCTCGACGAGGGCCGTCTTCCAGCCGGCGTTGGCCAAGGCTGTGGACAGGGGTCCTCCGGCCTGTCCAGAGCCGATGATGATAACGTCATATTTTTCTGTCTGGGTCATCCGTCTATTCCTCCACCTTCACGCCCCGCCAAAAGGCGACATGGTCCTTGATCTGCGCCGCGGCGGGTTTGGGATTGGGGTAGTACCAGGCCGCATCGCGGTTCGTCTGGCCATCGACCTGGATGCTGTAGTAACTGGCCTGTCCCTTCCAGGGGCAGGTGCTTTGCATGTTGCTTGCCTGCAGGTATTCCCGATTCACCGAATCGGGCGGGAAGTAGTGGTTTCCTTCCACGACGATGGTCTTGTCACTTTCGGCCAGAACGGCCCCGTTCCAAATTGCTTTCACGTTGCCCTCTCTTTCTGCTTTGCAGATTGCGTCCTTCATGAATCGAGTCCCTGAGGGGCTCTGCACCCTAGACGCAGCAGGGGCTACATTTCTTACCTCTGTGCCGTGCGAGAGGGCTACGAGGGCGCTATCCTCCGTTCATCATTCGGAGGACCATGGCGTGCGAAAGTCAGGGTAGAGGGTCAGCCCGCCGTCCACGAAAAGCGTCTGGCCGGTGATGTACGCTGCCTCTTCCGAAGCCAGAAAAGCGGTCACTGCGGCCATCTCCTCCCCCGTGCCAGCGCGAGCCATGGGGATGTGTTCTAGCACACCAGCCGCCTTTTCGGGATCGTCCACCCAGGCGCGGTTGATGCGCGTGATGGTGGCCCCTGGCCCGACGCCGTTGACGCGGATGCCCCGGCCGGCATACTCCAGCGCCAGCGTCCGAGTCAGGTTCTGCATGCCACCCTTGCTGACCGAATAGCTCAGGAATCGCGGCTTGGGGATCTCCTGATGCACACTGGAAACGTTGATGATCACACCCGCTTTCTCCTCGGTCAGGAAGTGGCGGAGGGCCGCCTGGGCCGCCACAAAGGCGCCGCGCAAGTTAACCGCCAGGACGCGATCAAAGTCGGCGATCTGCATCTCGTGCGAGTCGGCCGCGATCTGGATGCCGGCGTTGTTGACCAGGATGTCCAGCCCGCCCAGTTTCGCAATGACCTCCTGGACCATGCGCTGCACCTCGTCCTCCTTGGCCAGGTCGGCCTGCACCAGGATGTGATTGACGCCGTGAGCCTCCACCTCGTGGACACACTGCTCCAGCGCGCGGTGAACCATCTCGTCGGTCTCGGCCGCGTCCTCTTTGCTCCTGCGATAGTTGATGGCCACGTGCGCCCCTTCCGCGGCAAAGCGCACGGCGATGGCCTGGCCAATGCCCGATGTGCCGCCGGTGACAAGCACCACCTTGTCCGTCAAGCCCTTCATGTCCTCAATTCCTCCTTCATTCGGTCTGTTGCCCGCCAGGCGCGCAGTACCTCCGCTACACTCCAGGCCTGGGCGATGGCGCCGCAGGGCGCAAAGGGTGGGTCCCCATCAAAGATCTCGCTGACGCTGCCCAGGCACCCGCCTGATAGATGATCGAGCAAGGGCGCCAGGTAGGAGCGCGCCAGGGCATGATCGCCATAGACTTTCAGGTGGGCGCTGACAAAGGGGCCAATGAGCCAGGCCCAGACGGTACCCTGATGGTAAGCCCCGTCGCGCTGGCGTGGGTCGCCACCATAATGGCCCACGTAGGCCGGATCGGCAGGCGCCAGGCTGCGCAGGCCGTGAGAGGTCAGCAGGTGGCGGGCGCACACGTCGACGACCGCCCGCTGCTGCACGCGTTCCAGAGGGCTGTAGTGCAGAGAAACTGCCAGCAGTTGGTTGGGCCGCAGGCTGGCGTCATCCCCGGCCGGGCCGTCGACGACGTCGTTACAATAATTCTGGGCGTCGTTCCAGAAGCGCCCAAAGCCGGCCTGCACCCTATCGGCCAGCACCTGGTACTGGTCTGCGGGCTCATCCAGGTGACGCGCGAAACCGGCCATCACCCGCAGGGCGTTGTACCACAGCGCATTGATCTCCACCGCCTTGCCCCTGCGCGGCGTGACCACCCAGTCGCCCACCTTGGCGTCCATCCAGGTGAGCTGGACCCCCTCCTCTCCGGAGTAGAGCAGGCCATCAGCCGGGTCCACGTGGATGCCATAGCGCGTGCCCTGCAGATGCCAGCACACGATCTCTTGCAGCACGGGATAGAGGTCGCGCACGAGGGTGTCATCCCCCGTTGCTGTGTAGTAAGCCCGGATGGCCTCAAAGTACCACAGGGTGGCGTCGACCGTGTTGTAGTCGCTGTAATCAAGACCCTCGCCCTGTTCAGGGAAGCGATTGGGAAGCATCCCCTGGTTGACAAAAGCCGCATAGGTGCGCAGGATCGCGGCCGCCAGCTCCGGGCGGCCGGTGGCCAGGGTCAGGCCGGGCAGGGCGATCATCGTGTCCCGCCCCCAGTCGGCGAACCAGTGATAGCCGGCGATGATCGACCGGCCGTCGGGGTCGTCTCCGACGGCGCGGCGCACGACGAACTGGTCGGCGGCCAGGACCAACTGCCGCACCCGGGCAGGCGCATCCTCCAGGCCACTCTGTCCCAGGAGCTGCGCCTCGTGAGCCTGCCGTCTGGCATAGGCGTCATGGCCGTCCAAATCCAGATTGGACGCTGAGCTGTGGAGTGCCGCCTCCTCGGCGGTGGCCACCAGCGTCCAGGAGTCGCCCGGCGACAGGACCACGTCAAACTGCCCCACGTAGAGATTGTCGTCGACGGCATCCAGGCCCCGATAGGCTTCCTGGGCCAGCCAGTAACCCCGGTACCACTCGGAAGCCGTCGTCACCGTGGCGCCAGCGTTGAGCAGATAGAGATCGGCGCCCACGCGCAGCCCTCTCGGCACGGGTTCGATCTCGGGCTGCCAGGCCCCGGCACGTGTGTTGCCGTGGTGATCCCGGTGGTTGACGATGGCCTTTACCGACAGAGTCAGGGAAGCCGTGCCTCGCCGTAGATCGTAGCGCACGTAGGTCGTGTTCGCCCCTGGCTCCATCCAGATCCGCTTCTCCAGGAGCGCGTCCTGGAAGGCATACGACCACACCGGCGTGGTCCCTTCGAGCTGAAACCTCTCGACAAAGTGATAGCCGGCAGGCTCTATCTCCCCACTCGACCAGCGATTGCTGAACAACGCATAGGTCTGCCCGTTGTAGGTCGCCGTCTCGTCCAGCCGGGTCAGCAAGAGCCAACGACCGTGCGGCGGTGGCAGCGCGGCGACCAGCAGCCCGTGGTAGCGGCGGGTCAGCAGGCCGGCCACCGTGCCCGAGGCGTAGCCGCCCAGCCCATTGGTCACCAGCCACTCGCGCCGTTCCGCAGCGCCCAGGTCGCCGCACACCTCGCGCCCAAACGAGATCACAGACGCCGAGGCCTCAGGCTCACCTCTCATCGCCATCCTCCTGCACACTCAGCGTGCAATAGGGACATCCATCGCGCTCATCCCGCTGCAGCAGGTTCGCCACGAGCGCCGTCCAGCCGGTCTGGTGGCTGGCGCCGATGCCAGCTCCGTTGTCGCCGTGAAAGTACTCGTAGAATAGGATCTGATCGCGCCAATGGGGATCGTTCTGAAAGATCGGCTCGCCCCCGAACACAGGACGGCGCCCTTGGCCTCCCCCGTCTCGCAGAAAGATGCGGCTCAGGCGTCGTGACAGTTCGTCGGCGGCCCGATCGAGGGTCATCCTGTTACCAGAGCCCCGGGGCACTTCGACGGTCAGCGAGTCACCATACTGGTGGTAGTACTTGCGCAGGGCTTCGATCATCAGATAGTTGATCGGGAACCAGATGGGGCCGCGCCAGTTCGAGTTGCCGCCGAACAGACCAGAGCTCGACTCGGCCGGTTCATAGCCCACGGTGTAGGTCTGATCGCCGACCCGGCAGGTGAAGGGGCTGGCCGCATGGGCGCGGGACAGAGCCCGCAGGCCATAGTCCGACAGAAATTCGTCCGCATCGAACAAGCGCGACAGGACGCGGGCCAGCCTGTCACGGCCGACGATGGCCAATTGGTAATGGCCATGAGCGCCCTGCTCGTTGAACGGGGCAACATGGGCTGCGAGGTGCGGCCGGTACTTGAGGAGCCACTCCATCCGCCGCCGGAAGCGGGGCAGATTCTCCAGTTGTTGCGGCTCCAGCGCCTGGGCCGCCAGCAACGGGATCAGCCCCACGAAGGAGCGGACTCGGAGAGGCACAAAGGCGCCATCCGGCGCATGCAGGACGTCGTAAAAGAAACCGTCTCCCTCATCCCAGAGACTCACGCCCTGGCCCCCCATGTCGTAGGTGGCGTCGGCGATGTAGACAAAGTGCTCGAAGAACTTGGTGGCCACGTCCTCGTAGGCCGGTTTGGTGCGAGCCAGCTCCAGGGCGATGCACAGCATATTCAGGCTGTACATGGCCATCCAGGCGGTGCCGTCGGCCTGCTCGATGTGCCCGCCGGTCGGCAGGGAGGCGCTGCGGTCAAAGACACCGATGTTGTCCAATCCCAGGAATCCGCCCTGAAAGACATTGTGGCCGTCGGCATCCTTACGATTGACCCACCAGGTAAAGTTAAGCAGCAGCTTGTGAAACACCCTCTCCAGGAAGGCCGTATCATTCGAACCGGTGATCTGATACACGTGCCAGGCGGCCCAGGCGTGCACCAAGGGGTTGACGTCGCCCAGCGCCCACTCGTAGGCCGGGAGCTGCCCGTTGGGGTGCATGTACCACTCGCGCAGCAGCAGAATGAGCTGGCGTTTGGCCCACTCTGGATCGACCAGGGCAATCGACAGGGTATGGAAGGCCAGATCCCAGGCCGCATACCAGGGATACTCCCACTTGTCGGGCATCGACAGCACATCCAGGTTGTAGAGATGGTCCCAATCGGCGTTGCGGCCCACCATGCGCGCCTCAGGGGGAAGCGGTTGGGCTGGATCGCCGTCCAGCCATAGCTCGACGCTGTAGTGGTAGAACTGCTTGCTCCACATCAGTCCGGCCAGGGCCTGTCGCTGCACCCGTCGCTCATCATCACTCAACCCCGGGCGTTGCACGGCGGCATAGAACTCGTCGGCTTCGGCGACGCGCTGTGCAAAGATCGAGTCCAAGTCGCCAAACGGATCCTCGCGTGGCGTGTCTGAGAACCGCACCTGCACGGTGAACGCCTCGCCGGGTGCGACGACGGCCTTTAAGTGAGCGGCCACCTTGCTGCCGGCCTGCTCCGGGTTCACCCGGTCCAGGCGTCCATGCACCACCGCCTCGTGGATGCCGTCTTTGACGTAGGAGGTCGGATTGGGCACGCCGAACAACCGCTCCGCGTTCGTCTCGTTTTCGGTGAAAAGTAGGGGCGAACCCTCGTGGTCGCCCACGTCGACGTACCACCACCGCTCGCCCAGGTGGCGGTGCTCGGTGTACACGGCGCCCGGTCCCGCGGTCCGCAGTTGGGAACGCGCATGGCCATAGCCCCAAGACCAGTCGTTGCGGTACCACAGATGGGGCAGGATGTGAATGGGTGCGGGCTCCGGCCCACGATTGATGGCTGTGATGCGGCACAGGATGTCTTCCTGGTCAGCCTTGGCATATTCCACAAACACGTCAAAGTAGCGCCCTTCCTGGAACGCGTCTCGCAGTGCGTCCACCAATTCAAACTCGGGCGCCTCGCGGTCCCGCCGGCGGTTTTCCGCCACCAACTGGGCGTAGGGATACTCGACCTGGGGGTACTTGTAGAGCATTTTCATGTAGGAGTGGGTGGGCGTACTATCCAGGTAAAAGTAGTACTCCTTCACGTCCTCGCCATGGTTGCCCTCGCCGCCGGTCAGCCCAAAGAGCCGCTCCTTGAGGATGGGGTCCCGTTCGTTCCACAGGCCAACCGCCAGGCACAGGTTCTGGAAACGGTTGCTCACCCCGGCCAGACCGTCCTCGTTCCAGCGGTAGGCCCGGCTGCGGGCGTGGTCGTGGGGGAAATAGTCCCAGGCTTCACCTGTGGCACTGTAATCCTCGCGGACGGTACCCCAGGCCCGCTCGCTGAGGTAGGGCCCCCACTTTTTCCAGTCGGCACGCCGGGCCTCGGAATCGGCCAGGCGCCGGTGCTCGGCAGTTACTCGTGTCGGCATTGCTGGTCTCCTCTCGTCGCGGGCAGGGTCAAGGCCCTCGTTCCTCGACTCAACCTGTCGATCATCAGCTCCGGCCATAGACCGGCACGGCCGTGCCATTGACCGCCCGGGCGGCGTCGGAGGCGAGGAACAGGATCACGTCGGCGATGGCTTCCGGCGCCACCCAGCGGCTGTGGTCGGCCTTGGGCATTGCCTCCCTGTTCTGTGGGGTATCGATGGTGCCCGGCAGCACGCAGTTGACGTTGATATTCGCCTGCCGGAGCTCGGCTGCCAGGCTTTCCACCAGACGTACGGTGGCGGCCTTGGAGGCGCTGTAGGCGGCAGCCTTGGCGCTGCCTGCCAGGGCGGCACGGGCTGCCACGTGGACGATCTTGCCCGAGCCGTGGGCCAGCATGGCGGGCACGACGGCCCGGCTGAGGACAAAGGCCGTGCGCGCGTTCAGGTTCAGCATGAAATCCCAGGTGTCCAGGGGCGTCTCGTGCACGGGTTGACCCGCCCGGTAACCCCCGATGGCGTTGGCCAGCACATCGATGCGGCCAAAGCGCTCCAGGGCGCTCTGCACCGCGCGCTCGACCGACTCGGCATCGGCGGCATCCACCGAGCCAAGAAGCAGGTGGCCGGGCGAACCGGCCAGTTCGGGGAATAGCTGCGGCAGGCGGTCAGGAGCGCGATCCAACAGCACCAGGTTCGCCCCCGCCGCGTAGAAGGCCTGGGCAATGGCCTGCCCCAGGTTGCCGGACGCGCCGGCGACCACGACAACACGATCGGAAAAGTCAAACATTTCGATCCTCCTCAGTGTGAGCTCAAATCAAGTTGAGAATTTCGATAGTTAGTATAATCTAAATGACACATGTTGTCAAGGGTAGCGTTGCCCTTGTCCTGCTAGATGATGGTGTCCGGCTTGAAAGCCGCCCACGTGAACCAGAAGGGGTTGCCATGCACGATGGGCGTGAGCTTTTCCCCCGCCAGGGGGCCGTGGATGGCCTGCCCCAGCACGTTCCACGTGCTGCAGGTTTCCTCGTCGACAAAGGCCCTATCCTCAAACCGGAAGGACAGCCTTTGTCCATCCAGTGTGCGGTCAAAGACGCCTGTGCCACCGACGTCCTGCCCCTGGGCAATGGTGGCCGCGTCCAGAGCACTGCCAAGCCGTGCCCTGCGCCAAAGATCAACCCCCATCACTACATGGCACTGCCCAGGCCGTGACTCCACAGCAGAGCGTAGACGATGGCAAAGATCGCGCCCATCATAAAGTGGATGGCCATGCCCACACCCGTGGCCGTGCCCTCCTTGGAGATGAACATGGTGCCCAGCATCTTCGGCATATCCATCTTGGGCATGCCCATCCGCGGGGCGAAGTACATCATCATGGTCATCACGGCTGTGCCTGCCAGTCCAGCGATTATTGCTCCCAACACGTTCATATTTGTACCTCCGTCATTAGATTGTGTTGCTGATCTTGGGGCTCGCTCCGTCCCCTTCACTCAATCTGCCAGGATGCCCCCCAGCTTGCTGAGGGGAGGAATGGCCAGCGGGGGTTTGGGGGCTGCAGCCCCCAATGTGAACCTTCCCGCTGACAATGCCCCGCAGCTTGCTGCGGGGTGGTTTACTTGATAGGTAAAAACAGGGAAAAACTGGGAGATTCACCTATCAGATCACGATTGACAGACTACTAGCAGCCTGTCGGAGAGAAAACCACCGAGGCAAAACACCGTCTGTTCTGTC
>CAYVLO010000099.1:0-9452 GCA_964452125.1 uncultured Anaerolineaceae bacterium
GCGGCTTTGCCGCCTCCGTTCCTCAGAATGACAACCCTCTCCGACAGACTGCTAGACCGATAGGGAACCGATCGTCTGAACCATTCTGGGGGAAACAAAAAAGACCTGGAAAGCCACTTCCAGGTCTTTTTTGGACTCGGGCCCTAGCCGCGGGAACACAGCGGCGTTCGGCCACGACACATCGACACGGCCCGGCCAATCCTGCGGCCGGCCCCGTTTCTGAGGGTTCTCTGTGCATCACGGGTTTTTACTTCGTTCTCTCGTTTGGCCAGATCTCCAAGGGTCATGACAAACATTGTTCTCTCCTTTGTGCAACAGCTCAACCTGCCGGGCTGAGCCTACAAGGGCGCCCACGAAACAAAAAGGGCACCCGATCTTGGTCGGATGTCCTTCTTCCACGCCTACGGAGTTAGCTGACGGGCTCGGACCGAAGAAGCTGGCCCTACGCCTTGCGATTCGCCCCAAAGGTTGATGGGTCCCCCGTTGTCGATGCACTCGGCGAGATGACGTATAATACCATCGCCCAGACTCTACCACAACTTGCAGGGCCTGTCAAACTTGAGCACCTCAGAGGCAAAAATTCTGAACATGAAATCTGGCAGGTTTGCGCAAGATCGGAATTGTGATCCTCAGAGGTCAGAGCGGCCGCGCGTGCGGGCCCCGGCCTTACTTTTCTTTCCGCCAACCGGGAGGGCACCCCTCGTAGATCAGCCGGATCTCATCACGGACCGGGATGTTGGACAGGCCCGGAAAGGCCCCTCCATGGTGATCGGCCACCCGATCCGGCAGAACCTCTGTGATACGAAACCCATACCGCTGGTAAAGCGCCAGGGCCGGGAGATCGTCGTTTGTGGTGGCGACCCATACCTGCTCCAGGCCACAGCATGCGGCTTGATCGCCCACAGCATCTAACAGTGCCCAGCCGCCCCCCCGTCCCTGGTATTCCGGTAGAACCTGGAGGGCCACGAGCACCACCGCGTTCGAGTCCGGCTCAAGGGCATACGAGGCTACGCCGACCACCTGGTCACCCTCACAGGCCACGTAGGCAGGACAGGCGGCCACATCGTACTCGCGATCAAAACAGTCAATGGTGGTTTCGTCCCAGAAATGGAGCGCCAACTCAACGATGTGTGCGACGTCGCCTGTGGTGGATGGGCGGATCGTGAGCGGTGGTGCACCGGCGTGTTCCTCAGCAGCCACGACCTCGAACCGGGCGTGAGCCAGGCACACGTTCCGCCCCAGGCGCCGGTCTCGATACTGAGCTTTGTTCCCACAATAGGCGCAATCGGTCATGGGACGCCTCTCACTGAACTCCCAACAGCACCGCTGCCAGGACCAACAGGCCGATCAAGCCGGTGGTGATCAGGCCAATGGGCAATAGCTTTTTCAGGACCTGGCCCTCGCGCCCCACCAGGCCCGCCGTGCTGCATCCCACGATCAATCGGGCGGGCGCCAGCATCGAGCCGAGAGCGGCGCCCGTGGTTTGCGCCCCCAGGATCAGCGGCACGCTTATTCCCAGCAGGGCGGCTGCCTGTTGCTGCAACGAAGCAAACACCACGTTGGAATTGGTGTTGCTGCCGGTCATAAAAGAGCCCAACAGGCCGATGTAGGGCGAGATCAGCGGATAGAGCGGCCCCGAGATCTGGCTGAGCCCCTGAGCCAGCACATAGGTCATGCCGCTGTTTTCCATGGCCACGGCAAAACCGACCATCGTGAGGATGGCCATCGACGAGGGTCCCGCGCTCTTGACCGTGCTCCGCGCAATGCGGCGCATTACTCCAGGGGAATAAGCCCCTCGTCGTTCGTAGATCAGGAAGGCGAGGACCGCCGCATAGGCCAGCAGCGCCCCGGCATGTCCAAAGACGCTGATGCTGCGTCCGGCGCCCGCCGGGACGACCCAGCCATAGGATGTGCTCACTTCTGGGAATTCGATGCGCAGCTCGATCTGGTTCAATACCCCGTTCAGCCAGGGCCATAGCTCGGCAGCCGCGACCACCACGATGAGGATAAGATAGGGCAGGACAGCCAGCGCCAACGACATGTGGGGCCCCTTGTTCCCTTGGGGCATCGGAACCTGGATCTGTCCCAGGCCGGTTGCCTCGGCGCCATCGTCGCCGCCCTGATATCGTGGCAGTCGCGCCACCAGGCTTCCGGCCGCCAGACCCGCCAGGCCCGCGCCAAAACCACCCAGGTTCCACAAACCGGTCAGGGCCAGGCCCGCCTGCACGCCAGCCATCACCAGGCCCATGATCAGGATCGCCACCCAGCCCTTTCGGACTGAGCGCGCTCCGCGAAAGATCCACACCACGCCGATTCCACAGAGAAAACAGCCCACTCCCAGCAGGAGGGACGCCCAGGGCGCCAACTTGTCGCCCGGCAGGCCCGTGGCAGCCATCAAGGCCTGAAACGACGAAGCCATCGAGCCAAAGGTGATCGACCAGGAATGGCCGATAGAGACCGCTGCCACAGCCACCATCGGTGCAAAGCCCAGGCCAATCAGTAGGGGCGCCACAATGGCCAGTACTACACCAAAGCCCGCCACGCCCTGAATGAACGAGCTGAATGCCCAGGCCAACAACAGAAGCTGCATCGTGGGTTCCGACGTAAGTCGGGCGATGCCCTGGCCGATGACGGTGATCGCCCCGGCTTCATCGACGGCCCGATACAAGACCAGGGCCATCCAGATGATGTACAGCACGAACAGGGTGAGCAAGAGTCCACGAATCTGGGAATAGAGCAACAGCTCGGGCCCGGCGCCAAAAAAGAGCCAGGCCACGACCAGCCCCACGACCCAGCCCATAGCGCCCGCCTTGCTGCCACTCCAACGAAAACCGACCATTAGCACCAGCACCGTCGCGATGGGGGAAAAGGCGAGCAACCAGGTTGCCAAGTTGATAGGAGGTGTCTGCATTCTTTTCTCGCTGCTCGCCTAGAACCCGGCCCGATCCAGCGCCTGGGCCAGGTCGGCGATGATGTCCTGGGCGTCTTCGATGCCCACGCTCAGGCGCACCAGGCCGTCGCCGATCCCCAGCGCCTTGCGCACCTCTGGGGTTAGGGGCCGGTGGGACGAATGGGCCGGGTAGAGAGTCAGACTGTACACATCGCCCAGGGTGGTCGCCGGCAGCACCAGCTCCAGCGCCTCCATGAAGGCAAAGACCTCGGCCTGTCCCGCGTCGCGCAGGTCAAAGCTCATCATCCCGCCAAATCCCCGCCCCTGAAAGATCCGGGCGGCAATCTCGTGCTGGGGATGGCCGGGCAGCCCGGGATAGTTCACCTGGGCGATGGCCGGATGCTGGCTCAGCCATTCAGCCACCGTCTGGGCATTGGCGCAGTGCTGGCGCATGCGCAGGGGCAAGGTCTTGAGGCCGCGCAGGGTAAGCCAGGCCTCCTGAGGGCCGAGATTGGCCCCCAGCAGTTTCTGCCGTTCGCGCAGGTCCAGGCCCCGCGCCCGCGAACAGGCCACCACCCCGGCCATGATATCACCATGCCCCCCCAAATACTTGGTCGCCGAGTGAACCGCGTAATCGGCGCCCTGGTCCAGCGCGCGCAAAAGATACGGCGAAGCAAAGGTGCTGTCTACGATCAGATGGGCGCCGGCGGCGTGGGCCATCTGGGCCAGGACCGGGACGTCGGCTACCTTCATCAGCGGGTTGGACACCACCTCGCACAACACGGCCACCGGCTTGACCTGGTCCAGAGCCTGGGCCACCTGGTTGAGATCGGCAATATCCACAAAGCGCACGCCGACGCCCAACGAGGTCAACAACCGCTCCAGGAGGGCGTAGGTGGCGCCATACACATCGGCCGCCGCCACCACCGAGGTGCCGGCCCGGACGCCTGCTCCCATCAACGCGGCGTGGATCGCGCCCATACCCGAGGCAAAGGCCACGGCATCTTCAGCCCCCTCCAGGGTGGCGATGGCCTGCTCTAGCGCACTCACCGTCGGGCTGCCGTAGCGCAGATAGACATAGCCGTCCTTGGCGCCGCCAAAAACCGCGTCAAGGTCCTGCATATCATCGTACACATAGCCCACCGAATGGTGGATGGGCGTACTCACCGGGGTGAAATCGGGCCTCGGCCCCCGCTCTCCGGCATGGACGGCCTGGGTCAATATCCCCTTGTCCTGTAGCATGGTTCGGTTCCTTTCTCCTACCTTCAGGATGTCGCTCGGCTCCCTACAAGCGCTTGAGCATGGGCGCGTAGACAAAGCCGTGCAATCGCTCCGGTTCTCCCAGCGCTTGGTAGCGTAACCGCTGGTAAAAGCCCTGGGCGTTCAGCGAGGAATGGACGGTCATAAAGGCCCCGCCCTCGGCGCGGCAGATCCTTTCCACCTGGTTCATCAGCGCTGTGGCAATGCCCTGCCCCATGTGCAATGGATGCACAAACAGAAGCGAGACGTGAGCGACGTCTCGCATTTGAATCACGCCGACGATCTGAGGGCCATCCAGGGCGACCAGCGTTGTCAGCACGGTAGCCCGTCCGGCGAGGGCCTCGGGGTCGATAAAGGCGTGCATCTGTGCAACGCCTTCCGGGCCAAAGTCTGGGGCCACCATTTCGTCAAAGACCCGACGGATCAGCGCCGAGGCAGCCCTGGCATCGTCGGGTTGAAAGGGTCGGATCGCGATCGACGCAGGGACCATGCCGCCCTAACCAAACCGTCCTGTTACATAATCCTCGGTTCGGCGCTGTCGAGGCCGGGTAAAGACCTGCTCGCCCGACCCAACCTCCACCAGATCGCCATCCAGCAGAAATGCAGCCACGTCGGCCACCCGGGCGGCCTGCTGCACACTGTGGGGCACAAGGACGATGGTATAGTCGGCCTTGAGTTCCTGGAGCGACGCTTCCACCTTGGCCGTCGACAGGGGATCCAAGCCCGAAGTGGGGTTATCCAGCAGTACCACCTCCGGCTCTAACGCCAGGGTGCGGGCGATGCACAGGCGCTGCTGCTGCCCGCCGGAAAGGCGCATCGCCGGATCGTCGAGCCGGTCCTTCACTTCCTCCCAAATGGCGGCCTGGCGCAAACTGCGCTCCACTACCTCGTCCAGCCGGGATTTCCGCCTTTCCCCCTGCATGCGCGGCCCGTAGGTCACATTTTCGTATATGCTCAACGGCAGAGGGATGGGCAAAGCAAAGACCATCCCCACCCGGCGACGTAGCTCGGTCACATCCACGCCTGGGGCATAGACATCTTCTCCATCCAATAGGATCCGCCCGCTTTGATGGGTTTCCTCGTTCTCGATGAGATCGTTCAGACGGTTCATGCAGCGCAGGAGCGTGCTTTTGCCGGCATGGGAAGGCCCAAAGAGCACAAGGATCTCGTGGGCTGGGATATCCAGCGTCACATTCTTCAGGGCCTGATCCTCGCCATACCGGAAGGAGAAATCCTGGATGGAAAACTTGGCTACCACTGTCGCCTCCGCCGGAAACGGCTGCGAATGACGGTGGCTACCACGTTCATGCTCAGCACCAAAACCAGCAGCACCAGCGCCGTGCCGTATTGGACCTGTAGCGGCATGCCCGGCACCTGGGTTGAAATGACGTACAGGTGATAGGGCAGCGCCATCGTCTGGTCCAAGGGGCTGGTCGGCAGTTGGGGCAAGTAAAAGGCCGCCACGGTGAACAGGATCGGCGCCGTCTCGCCCGCTGCGCGCTCTAGCCCCAGGATGACGCCCGTCAGAATGCCGGGCAGGGCGTTGGGCAACACCACGTGGCGTACGGTTTGCCACCGAGAGGCACCCACACTCCGGCTCACCACCCGAAAGCGTTGGGGCACCGCCAGCAGGGCCTCTTCGGCCGTCGAGATGACCACCGGCAAGGTCATCAAGCCCAGGGTCAGGCTGCCAGCCACGATGCTCGTCCCCATTCCCATAAAGAGGACAAAGAGGCCCAGTCCGAACAATCCGTACACCACCGAAGGGATGCCCGCCAGATTGATGATGGCCAGGCGGATGGCGCGCGTCCAGCGGTTCTCGCGGGCATATTCGGCCAGGTAGATGGCGGCCCCAATGGCGATGGGAATGCTGACAATCGCCGTGCCAAAGGTCAACACCACCGTGCCAATGACCGCCGGCAGAATGCCCCCCTCCTTCATGCCGTTGCGTGGAAAGTCGGTCAGGAATTCCCAGCTTATTGCGCCAAAGCCCTGAACGACGATATAGATCACCACCAGTACGATGGGTATGACGACGACCATCGCTAGCAAGGTGAGTATGGCAAACGCGATCTTTTGGCTTGTCTGACGGGACACTCTCATTCCTCTTCCGGTTTCGCTGCCCACCAACTTTTGGCCGCCTAGCCCATCAACCGCCCGCCCTTGCGCGAGCCGCCCCGCATGGCCACCATCGAAGCCACGGCATTGATGACAAACGTCATGGCAAAAAGCAACAAACCCACCGCAAACAGCACGTGGTAATGGGTGCTGCCCTGGGCCACCTCGCCCATTTCTGCGGCGATGGTGGCGGTCATGGTGCGCACCGGCAAGAACAGGGCATTCCATTCGCTGGGGATGCGCGCTGCGTTCCCGGTGACCATCATAACGGCCATCGTTTCGCCAATCGCCCGGCCAATGCCCAGCATGACGGCCATGATGATCCCCGATCGGCCTGCGGGGAGCACCACCCGCCAGATGGTTTGCCAGCGCGTGGCTCCGAGGGCCAGGGCCCCATCTCGATAGCCCTTGGGCACGGCATCGATGGCGTCTTCGGCCACACTGATCATCGTCGGTAGGGCCATGTAGGCCAGGACCAGCGAACCGCTAAAGGCCGTCAACCCGGTGGGCAGGTTCAGCCCCTCGCGCACCAGCGGCGTAATGGCAATCATACCCAGAAAGCCAAGCACCACCGAGGGAATGCCAGCCAATACTTCGATCAACGGCTTGAGAATTTCGCGCAGCCAGTCGGGGGCCAGTTCGCGGACAAAGATGGCCGTAGCCAGGCCCAAGGGCAAGGAGATCACCACAGCGCCCAGCGTCACCAGGACCGATCCCAGGATCAGGGGCCATGTCCCGAAAAGTTCCTCGTTGGGGTACCACCGCGCACTAAAAAAGTTGGACAGCGGCACTTCCCAGAGGACGGGCGCCCCTTCTCGGAGCAAGAAGACAAAGATGAGGGCCACGAAAAAGATGGCCGAAAACCCTGCCATCCGGATCACCGTTTCGATGATAAATTCCCGTCTCTGCGCATTCGGGTGTTTCATGGCCCCTCTTTTATCGGTCATTGCAGCGGCACAAAGCCAAGGTCCCGGACAATGGCCTGGCCCTCGGCCCCCAGAATCCACTGGAGGTACTCACCAATGGCTCCCTGCGCTTCGCCCAGGGTATAAATGTATAACCCACGGGCGATGGGGTAGCTGTCGTCCTTGACCGTTTCGATACTGGGCTCGACGTAGGGCGCTCCGGCCGAGCGCGCCACGGCTACAACCTTCTGATCGGGCGTCACATAGCCCAGGCCGTCGTAGCCAATGGCATTGGGGTTCTGGCGAATTTCGGCCGATATGCCCTCCGACGAGGGCATGAGCAACGTATCGGGAGAAAACAGGGTGCGGTCCTCCGCATCCCCTTGACGCACAACCTCTTCCAGAAAAAAGACGTGCGTCCCGCTGTTGGACTCGCGGGAGAGCAGAACGATGGGACGGTCCTCGCCGCCTACCTCGCGCCAATTGGTCACCTTGCCGGAGAAAATGTCCGAGAGTTGGGGGATGGTCAGTCCATCCACCGGGTTGCTGGGGTGAACGACCACAGCAATGGCGTCACCGGCGATCTCGTACTCAACCGGGTCCATGCCGTTGGCCTGGGCCTGGGTCACTTCTTCATCCTTGATGCGCCGTGAGGCGTTGGCCATGTCGACGGTGCCATTGATCAGAGAGGCGATGCCGGTGCCCGAGCCACCGCCGGTGACTGCCACCTGCACGTCGGGCCGGATCTGGCCATAGGCCTCGGCCCAAGCCAAAGCCAAGTTCACCATCGTGTCCGAGCCTTTGTTCTGAATGCTGATGGTCCCGCCAGGGACGGGGGTGCCGTCCGAATCCACTGGCCTGCCGCAAGCCGAAAGGAGTGCCAGCCCGACCAGCACCACGACCACTTCCCATTTTTTCAAGGGGCTCATCGTCTACCTTCACCTCTATGCGCTGGGGTCCAGTTCCCCGCAGTCGGGCTGGGATCGGCCCAATCAGGGCGATTATAACATCTCTCCAGGTTCCGGTCAAAATGGGGCTTTGGCCTTCACCACCCATCTTGGGCCGCGTCGTCCTCATCTTGGCGCGTCGGAGGAGCTGTGATATAATCCCGGCGTGGCACTTTTGCCACTCTTACTACGAGGACCGTTGGGCCCAGGAGGTAGCGGCATGACCTTTCGCGAAAAGTTGAGCGTTCAGGATCTCCATCTCTTTTACGGCGAGTTCGAAGCCCTGAAAGGCATCTCTCTGCCCATCAAGGAGCATCAGATCACCGCGCTCATTGGCCCCTCAGGCTGCGGCAAGAGCACTTTTTTGCGCTGTTTGAACCGCATGAACGACACTATCTCGGGTGTGCGCATCTCGGGCCAGGTGCTGCTGGACGACCAGGATATCTATGCCCCTGCTTTTGACGTTGTCAACCTTCGCCAGCGGGTGGGCATGGTCTTTCAACGTCCCAACCCCTTTCCTCAGTCGATCTTTGACAATGTCGCCTTTGGGCCCCGGGTGTTGGGCATGCACCAAAGTCGCAGCCTGGACGACCTTGTGCGGCAGAGCCTGGAAGGGGCGGCCCTGTGGGATGAGGTGAGCGACAACCTGAAACGCTCGGCGATGGAGTTGAACGCCGGGCAGCAGCAACGCCTGTGCATTGCCCGGGTTTTGGCCGTAGAGCCCGAGGTGATCCTTATGGACGAACCCTGTTCGGCCCTGGACCCGGTGGACACCCTGGCTGTGGAAGATCTGATGCGCCGGCTGCAAGAGGAATACACCATCGTGATTGTCACTCACAATATGCAGCAGGCGGCCCGCGCCTCCGATTGGACCGGCTTCTTTTGGTTGGGCAAAATGATCGAGTACGGGCCCACCGAGCAGATCTTTGTGACCCCTCGCGAAAAGCTGACTGAGGATTACATTACCGGTCGCGCCGGTTAGCCTCGAACCCCCTATCTGCGCCAAAGGGTAAGGCAACGCATCAGGGCCCAGCCACAGTCCTTTAGCTTCGCTCAAGAAAGATCCACAAGCACCTCAGCCTGAGGGCCACGGCTTTTTGTGTTTTCCTGCGGGCTTGGTATAATTCTCTGGCAAGCAGGCCCGGCTGTCGCGCCCTTGGGCCAGCCGGGACACACATTGGAAGGCGCCATGAATTCGCTCAAATTCACGTTCAAGTATGCCCGTCGCTATGCGGGACCCTTGACCATTACCGTTGTCAGTATGCTGTTACTCGTGGGAGTGCAGTTGGTCGCCCCGTGGCTGGTCAAGACCATGGTGGCGACCGTCACCGA
>CAYVLO010000100.1:0-9447 GCA_964452125.1 uncultured Anaerolineaceae bacterium
CCCCAGGGCGGCTCGGTGCTGCCCCTGGCCTCTGCCTGATAACCACTATGGAAAGGAACGTCTCAACATGGCTGATACAACGGATCTGAACCGTTTCCTTGACCTGGCTCTCGAATACGGAGCCCGCGAAGCCAAAATCATCGACCCGTCCACCATCGTCGTGGCGTCCTGGGTTGCCTTCAAATGCCGCTTTGGCTGCCCCCACTATGACACGCGTCTGTGCTGTCCGCCCCACACCCCATCGCCTCAGGAGACCCAGGCCGTCATTGCCTGCTATTCCCGAGCGCTCCTTTTTCACAGCCAGGGGATGGAGCGCCAACCCAGCCAGATTGCCTTCAAGCTGGAGCGCGAGATTTTTCTCAGCGGCTATTACAAAGCCCTGGGATTCGGCGCGGGTCCCTGCCGCCTGTGCACAACCTGCAACAACGAAAAGTGCATCCACCCCCTCGAAGCGCGCCCGGCGATGGAATCGTGTGGCATCGACGTCTATGCCACCGTGAGGGCCAACGGGTACCCCATCCAGGTGGTGCGCGACACAGACGAGATCCCCAATCGCTATGGGCTGATCCTGATCGACTGAACCCCGCACCCTTGCATGTTCCATCACGCAGGGGTACAATAGGCGCCGGCTTTTTCAAGCCGACGTGGCGTGAATTTCTTGGGAGGGAACAATGGCAGACACAGTATTTGACGTGGTAGTAATCGGCGGCGGACCGGGGGGCTATGTGGCCGCCATCCGCGCGGCCCAACTGGGGCTCAAAGTCGCCCTGGTGGAAAAGGAAAACCTGGGGGGCGTTTGCCTGAACTGGGGCTGCATCCCGACCAAGTCCTTGCTGCGCAATGCAGAAGTCATCGGCCTGCTGGGTCAGGGCAAAGAGTTTGGTTTTTCCATCACCGGCTTTGAGGCAGACTATGGCGCGGCCATGAGTCGCAGTCGCCAGGTTTCGGCCCGGTTGGTGAAGGGAGTCAGCGTTTTGATGCGCAACAACGCCATCGAGGTGGTCGAGGGTACCGCGACCCTGCGCTCGGCCACAAAGGTGGAAGTCGCGCTGAACGATGGCGGAACCCGTACCCTTGACACCCGAAATGTCCTCCTTGCCACCGGCGGGCGCGCCCGCTCCGTGCCGGGCATCACCCCCGACGGCGAGCGCGTGATGACCTATCGCGAAGCCATCGTGTTGGATCAGGTGCCCCAGTCGGTGGTGATCGTGGGTGCGGGCCCCATCGGCATGGAATTCGCCCAGATTTGGAGCACCTACGGCGCCCAGGTGACCGTGGTGGAAATGCTGCCGCGCCCCCTCCCCTTGGAGGACGAAGAGATCAGCGCCGTGGTCGAACGCGCCTTTAAAAAGCGCAAAATCAAGATTCTGACCTCGACGCGAGTGGAGGGCATCGACGCCACGGAAGCCGGCGTCCAGGTACGGCTGTCCAGCGAAAAGGACGGCGCCCAGACCCTGGATGCGGAACGAGTGCTCATCGCCATCGGCATTCAGCCCAACAGCCAAGATCTGGGCCTGGAGGCCTTGGGCGTCCAGATGGAACGGGGCCACGTTGTGGTGGATGACCAGATGCGCACCAATGTGCCCGGTGTGTACGCCATCGGCGACCTGACCGGCAAGCTGGCGCTGGCCCATGTGGCGTCTGCACAGGGTATGGTCGCTGCCGAAGCCATCGCAGGCCAGGGCGAAGCCCATGCCCGGCCCCTGGAGTACGAGATGATGCCGCGTTGCACCTATTGCCAGCCCCAAGTGGCCAGCCTGGGACTCACCGAAGCCCAGGCGGTCGAGCGCGGCCACCAGGTCAAGGTCGGCAAGTTCTTTTTCCTGGCCAACGGCAAGGCGCTGGGCCTGAACGAACGCGACGGCTTTGTGAAAATCCTCGCCGACGAATCCAGCGGCGAGATCCTGGGCGCCCACATGGTCGGCCCGGAGGTGACCGAACTACTTCCCGAACTGGCCCTGGCGCGCAGTTGCGAACTGACCCCCGACGAAATCGCGCGCACCGTCCATGCTCACCCCACTCTGAGCGAGGCGATCATGGAAGCCGCCCATGCCGTGTTCGGCCAGGCCATCCACGGCGGGAGCGGAAACTAACCACAAACGCTGAAGAAGGCCTCTGAATCGTCCACGGAGGCACAGGGAACCCTGGGAATCGACGGGACGTATCGATTTCTTCCGGTTCTCGGTGTCTCCGTGTTGCCGTCAGAGGCCGCTCGCCAGCGAGAGGATGCTATCGCTCATGAGTACTGTCCCACATTCGAAATCCCGTGTGCAAAACCGCAAGGTTGTGATCGCGCTCTTTGTGCTCGTGGCCCTGGCCTACTGGATTTCGATGTATCTTTTCATGCCCACTTTGCCCACCTATGTCAAGAGCAAGACCGACAACCTGGCGCTCGTGGGTGTAATCCTGGCCCAATACGGGCTGTGGCAAGCCATCATCCGGCTGCCCCTGGGTATCACCGCCGACTGGCTTGGACGGCGCAAGCCCTTCATCCTGATCGGGTTGCTCCTGTCAGCACTGGGGGCTTGGATGTTGGGCTCCGCCGACGGAGGCACCCAATTGGTCATTGCCCGCGCCATTACCGGGTTGGGGGCAGGCACCTGGGTGCCGCTCATGGTGGCCTTTAACAGCCTTTTCCCTCCCCGCGACGTCATCCGCGCCACGGCCATCCTGACCTTTATCGGCTCTGTGGGGCGGATACTTGGCACCAGCCTGACCGGTTCCCTGAACGAATTGGGCGGTTACCAACTGGCCTTTATCCTGGCAGCCGGGGCCGGGGTGGTAGGAGCGCTGCTGCTCCTCCCCATTCGCGAGGAACCGCTGCCCGTGCGGCGGCCCTCCGTCCAGGGCATTGGCCGCCTGATCTTGCGCCGCGATGTACTGATTCCCTCTCTGTTGTCGGCTGTCAGTCAGTACATCAACTGGACGGGATCCTTTGGCTTTTTGCCGATTCTTGCCGAAGGATTGGGCGCCAACGATGTCTCGCTAAGTCTGCTCACCAGCTTGCACATCGTGGTGGTGACAGTCATGACCCTGGGGGCGGCGGCTCTCGTCAACCGCGTGGGGGCGCGGATCCTGGTGATCCTTTCCTTCGTACTGGCGACGGGTGGGATGGCCCTGGCGGCAGTGGCCCCGACCCTGACCTGGATCTTTGTCGCCCAATTTTTGATGGGCGTGGCCCAGGGCTTGGGTTATTCCACGCTCATGGGCTGGAGCGTCCAGAACGTATCTTCCGCCGAACAAAACACAGCCATGGGCCTGCATCAGGCCGTATATGCCATTGGCATGTTTGCCGGTCCCTGGCTTAGCGGCATCCTGGCCGACGCCATGGGCCTCCGCCCCATGTTCGGCGCGACGGCCTTTGTCTGCCTGGCCTTGGGCCTGTTCTTGATCCGGCTGCTACCCACCCGCAACAATTGATCCCTTCGGGGGACGAAAGCAAGCTCTGCGCCGCACTCGGCCTCTGGAGTGCGGCCGCTTGCTGCCGCATGGCTCCCACGCACCCAGGCGCCAATTTTCCTCAGGCGCCCCACCGCTCCAGAGCGCGGCGCAGCTCGGGGTGCTGCTTGGCCCTTTCCGATAGGGGCACCCCCTCTACGGCCGCGTCGATGGCCTGGCGCATGGCCTTGCCCCCGGCGGCCGGGCCGTCGGGGTGGCCCTGGATGGCGCCGCCCACGGCCAGCATCACGTCGCGGCCCAGGTCCTGGATGATACGGACGGCTGTGGCCGGGTGAATGCCGCCGCCGACCGTCGGCAAGCTGGATTTGAGGTTGTAAAGAGGCATGGTCAGCAGATGGGCGGTCCGCAAGTATTTCTCGCGCAACAACGGATAGCTGCTATAGACCGAGCCAAAGCTGGCCGCATCGGCTCCAGCCAGCCGCGTCAGCTTGCCCAGCAACAGCGGCGACGAGATGCCCGCCCGCGGGTTCTCGACCATCGTGCCAGCCCCGGCATAGTGGGCCAAAATGGGCAGGTCTACACTGGGATCCTCGGCGATCTCTTGGATGGCGCTCAAGCCCGTGGCCACGCTGTTGATCATCACCATGTCGGCCCCCAGCTCCTGGGCCCGCCGCGCGTTCTCGGCCAGCTTGTGAGGTCGATCGGTGATGTTGGCGCAATAGGCGGCCCGGTGGCCCGTCTCCTGGTACACCTGCTCCCGGGCGCGCCCATAGGCCTGCACCCGGTCCAGCATGGCGCTAAAGGACGTGTTGCCCAACAGTTCGTCGTCCTTGACAATGTCCACCCCACCCCGCGCCGACTGGGCGAAAAACTGGGCACCGGCCTCGGGTCCAAAGCCGGTGCAGGGCTTGATCATATTCAGCAGAATGGGCCGCTGGGCGATCCCCAGGCGCTGGCGAAGCCCGTCGATGCCGAATCTGGGGCCGCCAAAACCCGCGGCAAAACTGGGCGATAGGGTCAGGTCCACCAACTTCAGTTGGGTGGCCGTCGACACGTCGTTGCCCAGCAGCGTGGTCCAAAGCATCGGAAACTGACAGCCAAAGTTGACCTCTGGAAAGGCAATCTGCACATAGAACGAGCGCTTGCCCGCTGGGAGGTCGGCCTGGAGTTCCACGGGCGGCACATCGTACAGGGCCACGATGCGGCCCATATGCTTTTCCAGCATCTCCTGGGTGATGCCCGGCACAGGCGTCCAGGTGCCCACGCTTTGGCCCACGGCAAAAGAGGCCGCCTTGGCCACCATATCCACCTCCGCATCCATCTCCAGATAGTAGGTGGCCGTGACATAGGGCTTGCCCATCAATTCTTCGGCATATACAAAGGCCAGATCCTTCATTGCTGACTGCCTCCCGCCTCCAGCGCCGCGTCGACCATCGCCAGGATGTTTTCCGGCGGCACGTCCTCCTGGATGTTGTGCACCGAGGCCAGCACAAACCCGCCGCCTGGCGACAGGTCGCGGATCCGCTGCACCACCTCGGCCCGAACCTCGGCCGGCGTGCCCGAGGGCAACACACGCCCGGTGTCGATACCGCCCCAAAAACAGATCCGATCGCCAAAGCGCGCCTTGAGCTCGGCGGTGTCGCCCATGCCCTTGGACGAAACCTGCACCGGGTTCAGGGCATCCACGCCAATGTCGATAAACTCATCGATGAGGGGCGCCACCGCCCCGCAGCAGTGGTACAGCACCTGGGCCTTGGATCGCGCCTTGAGTTCAGCTATCATCTGCGCGTGGCGCGGCTTGAACAGGCGCCGGTAGCGAGTCAAATCGATCATGGGCCGATCGTGAAAGGCCACGTCATCGCCAAAGCCGATCACATCGACGTAGGGTCCCACCTCATCGAGCACCGCCGTCGCCAGCGCCACCCACCACTCCAGCGCTCGGTCCATCAGCGCGTCCAGGAACTCGGGGTTCAGGACAATGTCCATCAGCCATTGCTCATAACCACGCAAATACTGGCTCAGATGCACAAAACCCACGGGCAACGACAGAACCACGGCATACTCGGTTTCCTCGTGCAGCCGCCGTGCCTGTTCGGCCAACCCGCGGGTCCGACCCGGGTTTTGCGGATCGGGCCAGGAAAACGCCTCCAGGTCGTCCATCGCGGCCTCGCGGAGCGGATTGCCGGTGGGCGCATAGTGCCCGTCTCCGGCCCGTCGCCACACCACCCCAAACTCGTCCTGGAACGACCCATCGTCAAAATACCGATCCTGCCAGCCATCGGGCGCGCCTACGCCCAGGGGCCGGGTATCGGTGTGCAGTCGCAGGGCCACCTGCTCGTCGAGGATGGCGCTCCGCGACTTGCGCTTCATGTAGCGGGTTTCGCTCTCGATCCCCAACCGCGCCTTGAGATCCTCGTAAGCCTGGCCAATGATCGTGCTGAAGGAGCTGCCTCCTACGTCGATGGGCACCCGATCGGGCCCTTGCCGCTCGACGGCAGCGCGTACTCGCTCGCGGGACGTCATGCGTTCGGCCATGTTGCCTCCCTTGGGTCTCCCGCCCGAGGCATCACGAACCCGCTACCTGGCGCAGGCGCAGGAAGGTCTCGATCACCGCATCGGCGAACGCGGCTTCGTTGATATGGGCATCGATGCGGATCAATTCCACCTCCGGAGACAGAGCCGCGCCCATCGCCGTCTCCCAGGCTCGGTTCGCGGCCTCGTCGTACAGCACCTTGCCCTCTTGGTTGAACATGCTATAGCCGCGCAGGGGCACCATCACCGCCCGAGGGCCGCGGCCCGCATTCAGGCGCTCGGCCATCCAGCGCGCCACAGCGGCCATTTCCTCGGCGCTGGTCCGCACGTGGGTATGGGTCGGGGTATGCTGGACCGTAGGCCGCTGACGCAAGTCGGCGGGCAGGGTTTCCGGTGCCCCGTGCAGGCGGATGTCGATGCAACCCGGCGCGACGATCTGGGGAATGCCCATCTGGCCCGCGGCCTCCATACGCCCCGGCAAGGCCGGCATCAGCCCGCCGGCCAGCAGATCGGTGACCTCGTGGGGCGAAAAGTCGATGAGACCTTGCACCGTCCCCTCGAGGATCAACTCCTCCATCGCCTGCCCACCGATGCCGTTGCAGTGAAAGGCAATGACCTCAAAGCCCAATTTCTCCAACCGCTCTTTGACCGCCATCACACCCGGCGTGGTGATTCCCGCCTGAGTGATGGCCACCAGCTCGCCGTCGCCGACGGCCTCAGCCGCCACCGAGGCCATGCCCACCACCGCCGCCGCGGCCTGGGCCAGAATGCGCCGGGTGACCCGGTTCAGCCCCAGGATATCGGCCACCGAGTGGATCATGGAAATGTCTTTGGTGCCGACGTAGGGGCCAAAGGTGGTCTGCCCGCAGGCCACCGTCGAAACCATGACCTTGGGAATTCCCACCGGCAGAGCGCGCATCGCCGCTGTCGCCACGGCTGTACCCTGGGCGCCGCCCACCGCAACGATGCCATCGACCCGGCCCTCCTCGTGCAACCGTTCCACGACGGCCACCAGCCCCTCGATCATCGCCCGCTGGCAGCGCTGCTTGTCGCCCGTAGCCACCAGATCGGCCAACTCGTGGCCTGCCGCCTGGGCCACCTCCCGCCGGGTGATGTCGGCGGCGATGGCCGGCTCGCCCAGGACGCCCGGATCGATCAGAAGCGGCGTGTGTCCCCGTTTTCTCACCTCGTCGCAAACGAACCCAGCCTCGGGTCCTTTGGTATCCAGTGTGCCGACAACGACGATGTTCATCCGAGTCCCCCTTTACGATGCAACCAACAGCTCCAATCCCTCCTCGACCGTACCTTGATGGTGCACGATATGCTTCAGGGCGGCGATCAGCTTGCACGGATCGGCGCTTTGCCAGATATTACGGCCAAAGGTAATGCCCGCCGCCCCGGCCTGCACCACGTCGTAGGCCATGCGCAGCACATCGGCGTCGCTCTCCAGCCGGGGTCCGCCCGCAGCCACCACCCGGGCAGGCGCGGCCATCTCAACCACCCGGGCGAACGACTCGGCCGACCCGGTGTAAAAGGTCTTGACGATGTCGACGCCCAACTCCATCGCCAGTCGGGCGGCATAGCCCACCCGCTGCACCGAATAGACCTCGTCGGGGGGCACCAGCTCACCGTTGGGATAGGCATGGACGATGACCGGCATGCCCACCCCGTCCGCCTCGCAGATCAGGTCGCTCAGGTTGGAGATCAAGTAGGCCTGATCGGCGCTGCCCACGGTCAAAGCCATGGCGATGGCATCGGCGCCCAATTGCACGGCATCGCCCGCCGTCGCCACCCACACGTCGTGCTGGGGATGGTACGGCGACAGCGACGAGCCTTTCAGGATCAACGCCACCTGTCCAGCGTAGGGCCGGAAGCAGCGCTGGGCCACCCCCTTCATCAGGACCATCGCGTCAGGTCCGGCGCTGGCGACCCGATCGATCACCGTCTGAACGTCGCCGATGCCTTCCAGCACGCCATAGCTGGGTGCGTGGTCCACAGCCACGGTAAACATCCGTCCCGAGGCCCGATTTCGCAGCCGCTCCATTCGAATCTCTTTGCCTAGCATCTTGGCACATTACTCCTTATGTCTAGTTAAAGGTCCCGTATTCCAGGCTCGCCAATAGCAACGCTCGATAGTTTTCGGCCGGGACAAACTCGGGGATCGAATTGCTCGACCCCACCAGCCACCCACCTCCCGGCGCCAACAAAGCTGCCTTTTCGCGCACCTCGGCGCGCACATCCTCCGGCGTACCATCGCACAGGGTCGTTTTCAGATCGATGTTCCCGGCGACGGCAATCCGATGGCCCCACTCTTTCTTCACGGCCACAATGTCGTTCATCGGCGGCTCAAAGGGGTGCATGGCGTCGAATCCACACGCCACCAGCTCGGGCAGCAGGCGCCTCAGGTCGCCGTCACTGTGCAACCCCACTGGAACGCCCGCCTGATGGCAACGCTCCACGATGCGCGCGTACCAGGGATAGACCAATCGCCGATACACCGCCGGCGCCACCATCGGACCGCTGTTGTAACACAGGTCGTCGGGCAACCAGATGGTGCCCACACAGTCGTGCTGCAACAGCATCTCCAGCACAGCCAGTTGGCTGGCCCCCAACCAGTCGGTCAGATCGCGCACCAGATCAGGGTCATCAGCCAGCTTGTAGCAATAGTTCTCAAAACCCAGGATCTGCCAGGCGCCCATAAAGATGTAGCCCAACTGGACCAGCAACTTGACCCCGTCGGGCAAGTACGAGCGCAGCGCCAGCAGATAGCTTTCCAGATCATCGTATCCGCCACCGCCGCCCAGTTCCTCGGGCCGCGGCCAGGGAAAGGCCTCGAAATCCTCTCGGCTGCGGATAAAGGCCGCGTCTTTTTCGACCCATCCCCCGGCGCGATCGGCCAGACCCAAACGCTCGCGGCGCCAGACATGGACCGCCGGATGATAGCCGCGGACGACCGTGCGCACGCCTGCCCGGATCGAGACGAAATCGTAGCCTGCGGCCACCCAAAAGGCCACCTCATCGGCCAGGCTGACCACGGGCCGGCCCAGGATCGCCTCTTTGAGGCGGTCGTGCACCGACATCTCAAACAAAGGCGCCCGATCGCCGGCCCCCAACCGAAACATGGCGCGCCGGACCCGAGAAAAGTCCGGCGCGTGATTCCCTTCCGATGTTTTCAAGTGGTCCCCAGCCCTACGCCGGCTCCAAGCCTGCGTACCGGTCGGCCACCGATTGTGGCGGCTCGCCTTTCAGCAGGCGGGCCATGCAATCGGCCACCAGGTCGGCAAACTCGGGATCGTTGATGTGCATATCGACCAGAAGGATCGGGATCTCGGGTCGCAGCGTGGTTTGGAATTCCTTGATGAGCGCCCGATTGCCCTCGGGCACGTACAGGGTACCGCCTTCCTGATTCTGACGCGAAAAGCCCTGGGCAGGCAACGCCACCAGGGTCGGTCCCAGCGCCCGGTTCAGGCGCTCGATCATCTCCCGCGCCGCGGCGACCATCTCTTCGGGCGTGGG
>CAYVLO010000101.1:0-9442 GCA_964452125.1 uncultured Anaerolineaceae bacterium
AGGCGCGGAAGCAGGCGACCCAATGGCCATCGCCGACGTCTTTGAACTCGGGCTCCTGCTCCTTGCAGATGTCCATCACCACCGGGCACCGCGTGGAAAAGTTGCAGCCCTTTGGCGGATTCGCCGGACTCGGTACATCCCCCTCCAGGATCACCCGCTGCCGCTTTTCCTCCACCATCGGGTCGGGAATCGGCACCGCCGACAACAGCGCTTGCGTGTACGGGTGCATCGGCTCGTTGTACAGCCGATACCGGTCCGTCAGCTCCACGATCTTGCCCAGGTACATCACCGCGATCCGGTCCGAAATGTGCCGCACCACCGACAGGTCGTGGGCAATGAACAGGTAGGTCAGGTTAAACTCTGCCTGCAAATCCTCCAACAGGTTGATGATCTGCGCCTGGATCGACACATCCAACGCCGAGATCGGCTCGTCGCATACGATGAAATCCGGGTTCACCGCCAGCGCCCGCGCCACCCCAATCCGCTGACGCTGCCCTCCCGAAAACTCGTGGGGATACCGGTTCACAAAGTAGGGATTCAACCCCACCACCCGCAGCAGCTCCTGCACCCGCTCCCGCCGCTCTTTTCCCTTGGCGATGTTGTGCACCACCAGCGGCTCGCCCACAATGTCGCCCACCGTCATCCGCGGGTTCAACGACGCATACGGGTCCTGAAAGATCATCTGCATCCGCCGCCGCATCTTTCGCAACGGCTCCCCCTTCAGTTCGGTCAGCTCCTGCCCGTCAAAGATCACCTTCCCGGCCGTGGGCTCGTACAATTGCAGGATCGCTCGCCCCGTCGTCGATTTGCCGCAACCCGATTCCCCCACCAGTCCCAGCGTCTCGCCCTGCACGATCCCAAAGCTGACGCCGTCCACCGCCTTGATCGCCCCCGCCTTCCGCTGGATGATGATCCCCTGCGTGATCGGAAAGTGCATCTTTAGATCTTGTACTTGTACCAACTGCCCGTTGTCTGCCATTTATCCACCTGCTCCTTTGTTTTTCCCTATCCCCCAAGCTCCCTACGCCGACTGCGCCTGGGTGACATCCACCCAGCAGGCAATCCGATGCCGCGGCCCCACCGGCTCCAACTCTGGCCTCTCTTCCAGGCACTTGTCGATGGCATACACGCACCGCGCCGCAAAGGGGCACCCCTTCGGCAGGTCGATCAGGTCGGGAGGCAATCCTTCAATCGACTGCAATTTCTCATCCCGAATCTCGTCCAGCCGCGGCAACGACCCCAATAACCCAATCGTGTACGGATGCCGCGGGTCGGCATACACTTCCTTCACCGGCGCTTCTTCCACCGCAAACCCCGCGTACATCACCATCACCCGGTCGGCCAAGCCCGCCACCACCCCAAGGTCGTGGGTGATCCAGATGACCGCCATCCCGATCTCGTCCCGCAGCCGCTTCACCAGGTCCACGATCTGCGCCTGGATCGTCACATCCAGCGCCGTCGTCGGCTCGTCCGCGATCAACAACTGTGGGTTGCACGCCAACCCCATGGCGATCATCGCCCGCTGCCGCATCCCCCCAGAAAACTGGTGCGGATAGTCGTCCAGCCGCGCTTCTGCCTGCGGAATGCCCACCATCGCCAACAACTCTGCGCTCCGCTGCCGCGCTTCTTCCTTCTTCATGTGCAGGTGCAGTTCCAAGGCCTCCCCAATCTGGCGGCCGATGGTCAACACCGGGTTCAGCGACGTCATCGGGTCCTGAAAGATCATCGCGATCTTGTTCCCCCGCACACTGCGGATCTCGTCCTCGTTGACCTTGAGCAGGTCCCGCCCGTCAAACAGCACCTCCCCGTCGACGATCTTGCCCGGCGGCTGGGGGATCAAGCGCATCACCGACAACACGCTCACGCTCTTTCCACAACCGCTCTCGCCCACGATCCCCAGCGTCTCCCCTTCTTCCACATAGAACGAGACGCCGTTGACCGCGTTCACCACCCCATCCTGGGTGAAAAATTGGGTCCGCAGGCCTTTTACTTCTAGAAGCGCCATATTCCTCTCCTTACACAACGTTTGGTTGGACAACTCGGAACCCGCCCCCCTCAAGGATCTTTGGCGAGCTCTCCCCTCATTCGCCTTTCGAAACAACGGGCTTGCGGCAAAAAGCCTGGGGCATTTGCCGCCCCCTTATTATCCCCATAACAGCAGCGGAGTCAAGTATATCAAGGTAAACAGCAGGGCGTCGATCAACACAAAGATGAAAAACGCGCCAAACAGAGAAACCGTTCCACTTTTGCGAACATAGATGCGGACGATCCAGGCCGCCAGCGCAGTGATCAACAAGGGCACCAGCCAACGGATGACCGTTTCTTGCCAGGCAGCCGTCACCCATCCGCCTGTGCTTAACCGGTTCAGGGCGCCTCCTGCCGTCGTCACTTTGACCAGGCCATGGACCCCGATGCCACAGGCCAGGGCCACCCGGCCCTGCGGCTGGCTCAGATCGACGCCCTGGGTGACCGTCCAGAACACGAGCAAGGCCAAAAGGGCCGGAACCGCCCATATCAGATACAGCGGCAGAAACCCGATCAGGGTCAGGGCGCCAAAGCCCAGTTCGAGCACCTGGCTCAGCGCTTCGCCCACGGTTACAGGGTTCAACACTTCCTGGACCTGGGGCGCTGTGCTGGCGTAAAGGACCCTGTATCGATCGAACCCTGCCGTATCGATCCAGACCAGGTGCAGGTCTTGCTGGCCGTCCACAGCCACGTTCGGCTTTAACGAAGCGCCGGTTGTGGCGCTGACGATATCCATGCCCAACTGCGGATCCGAGAGATGGACCACCGCGCTCTGGAGCATCTTCAAGTTGCGCGGTCCCTCGGCCTGGGTATAGCAGACCAGCACCTGATCGTCGGGCTGTCCCTTCGCAAAGGCTGGATCGCCGGTCAGGCTCGGGTCTCCGCCGCGCACCTGCACTGGCTTGGAGACGACCTCCGGCAGCGTGTAGAAAAACCGCCCCGACCTATCCACAGATTCGAGCGCAGGCTGCGGAAAAGTCTGGAAGAAGGTCAACGCCGTCAGATCCCCCCTCTGGCGGACCTCCAACATCCACGCCAGATAGACCGAGTCCCGGCTGAGGCCCAATTGGGGCCCCTGGAACCTGGCCCCAGCCGCCGGCCCGCCGATCATGCTTGCCTCGGCTACCGGCTCGCTGACTCGGGCTGATGGCCCCAACAGGCGGCGTTGGGGATCGTAGATCGCATAATGGAAGGAGACGGGTGGATCCTCGCCTTCCTCCCGCCAGGCGAGGTGGATGTATCCCTGCCGATCGGTCGCCACTGAGGGGGCGAGCCCCTCGGCAATCAGCAGCTCTGCCGGAACGACCAGGCTGCCTGCCCAACTGAGGGCTGCGTGATAGATCCCGGGATGGCTTGCAAAGGTATCGGACCAAAAGACCTCAAGGGTGCGCCCCTGCGAATCCAGGGCCACTGCCAGCCGGCCCGACTGGAGCCCGGCAGCAGAGAGTTGGGTAGCCGGCTGGAGCACGTCCCCCTCGGGGGAAAACCGGGCATAGAGCACCTGAAGGGCCCGGTCGACCCGATCCAGCCAGACGAGGTGAACCTGCCCATCGTCGTCCACCCCGATGCGCACCCCCTGGGGATGATTCAGGGCCAGGTCCAGAGGCCTGTCGACCTCGACACCGGCCCGCTCGTTGAGACGGACCAGGCGTATATCCTGGTCCATGCCCACCCAGGCGGCAACCACCCGGCCTTCCGGGTCCACGTCCAAGGCGACTTGATTGTTAAGCGAGGCCAGCCCA
Organism: uncultured Anaerolineaceae bacterium; assembly: GCA_964452125.1. GTDB lineage: Bacteria > Chloroflexota > Anaerolineae > JAAYZQ01 > JAAYZQ01 > CAZNQW01. The sequence continues at coordinate 3,768 of CAYVLO010000101.1, forward strand.
AGCGGCAAGCCCTTACTCCATGCCTCTGACATGCGCGGGGTTCGGATCGGGGATGTACTGCAACCCGCCAGCAACACCGCGATGCTCAAAAGAACGGTCCACACGACCGCAATCTGCAAGCTTGCCGGTTTCTGCCGGAGGTCGCGGGACGTTCTCCAAACCAACATCGGATCAGGCTCGTTACATCGTACCCTTCATTTGGGGGTCGAGGGCATCGCGCAGCCCGTCGCCCAAAAAGTTAAAGGTCAGCATGGTGATCGACAGGATCACTGCAGGGTAGATGATCAGATGTGGGCTAGCCCGCATGGCCCGCCAGCCATCATTCAACATCTGCCCCCAACTGGGAAAGGGAGGGGGCACACCCAGGCCGATAAAGCTCAGGGTGGCCTCGGTCATGATCAAGCTGGGAATGCCCAGAGTGACCGAGACGATGATGGGACCCAGGCTGTTGGGCAGCAGGTGACGGGTGATGATGCTGGCATCCTGGGTGCCGATCATGCGCGCCGCTTCGACAAACTCTTTTTCCCGAAGGGACAAAAATTGGCCGCGCACCAGGCGGGCCATGCCCATCCAGCTCACCGTGCCGATGCCCAAGACCAAATTGCGAATGCCTTCCGCACCCGTGGTAGAGCCCAGGATCACCATGAGCAGGATGATAAAGAGCAGGGTGGGAAAGGCATACATCACATCGACAAAACGCATCATCAGCGAGTCGATGCGCCCTCCCAGGTAGCCCGAAACCGAGCCATAGAACAATCCGAAGGTCATAATCACCAGCGAGCCAAACACCCCCACAGCCAGCGAGATCCGGCTGCCATAGATGATCCGGCTCAGGACATCTCGCCCGTATTTGTCGGTGCCCAGGAGGTGGGGAAACCCGCCGCTGGCGGAGCGTTCCAGGCTGGGGCTGGCCAATGTGGCCTGGAAATCGGGAGTCTCGAAATGGTACGGCGCCAGCAACGGCTCTGCGGGCCGCCCCAGAATCCAGGCATAGACGGCATCATCGGCAAAGACGGCAAAGATCAAGAGGACGATGATAAAAATTCCGCTGGCCACCGAGGCCTTGTTGCGCAGCAGCCGTCGCCAGGCATCCCGCCACAGGCTTTCCGGCGGGCGCGCCAAAATCGCGGCAACGGCCCTATCCTTGACAAGAACTCTTTGCTCTTCGAGCTGAGTCTGTTGGGTCATGATCTCTCCCTAATCATACCGGATGCGGGGATCCAGGAAAGCGTACGAGATATCCACCAAAATGTTCATGATCACCAGCACCACGGCATAGATCAGAATAGTGCCCATAATCAGGGTATAGTCGCGGTCGGCAATGCTGGTCACAAAAAATCGTCCGATGCCCGGTACAGAAAAAACATGCTCGATGATGAACGAGCCGGTCAACCAGGCAGCCATCAGCGGTCCCAGCACCGTCGTCACAGGGATCAGCGAGTTCTTGAGCGCATGGCCCACGATCACGGCCCGCTCCTTGAGCCCCTTGGCCCGCGCCGTGCGGATATAATCCTGGCGGATGGTTTCCAGCATGGAGGCCCGCGTCAGGCGGGCAATAATAGCCGATCCCCCAGTGCCCAGGGCAATGGCCGGCAGGATCATGTGGCTGAGCCAGTCCCAAAAGTCGGCTGTGCCCCAGCGCGCCAGGGGCAGGGCCGGCAGGCCATTCTGATTCAGCCAGAGCATCAGCAGCATGAGGATCAGGCCCACCACAAAGTTGGGGACCGACACGCCCAACATGGCAAAAAACATGGCCGAATAGTCGATCCAGGTGTTCTGCTTGAGGGCCGAGAGCAGGCCCAGGGGAATGCCGATGCCCACAGCGATAAAGGTCGCCAACAGGCCCAACTGGCCCGACACGGAAACGGCTGCCCTGACCAGACCGCCATCAAACAGCACGTTGTTGATGGTTCGCCCTCGATATTTATAGGAAGGGCCCAGATCGCCTCCCAACAGCCCCCCCCAGTCCTCAAACCGGCCCGTGTCCACAAAATCGCCGACCATGTAGCGGATGTATTGCTTCCAGACCGGTTCGTCGAGGTGGTAACGGGCCTCAAAGTTGGCCCGGATCTCGGGCGACATGGGCCGGCCGTCGGAACTGAAAGGGCCGCCGGGCACCAGCTTCATGGCGCCAAAGGTCACCACAGTGACCAGCAACAGGACCGGCACCATCCATAGAAACCGCCGAATAATATAAGCCGTCATTTCATCCTCTCCAACGAGTGGTAGAGTGCAAAGATCTTGGCAAGACTTGACAGCAACGCTTTTTCACAGATCCGGGCAACTACCCTCTCCTAACGAGTCCCGTCTGGATTACGGGCAGAAAACCAGGCAGGGCCCATCAGGTCCAGAGTGCCAAAAATCCCGCCTATTGTATCATGAGGTGCGGAACATGGCAAGAGGAGCTATGCAGATCTCCAGAGCTTGCATTGGGTGTATTTCAACTTTCTGGGTGAGTTCGTTACACCCCTTGGGTGGTGAGTGGCCATCCTCTGGAGTGCGGCAGCTTGCTGCCGCAAAAATCCGCGCAAGCAAGCGTCCTGGCGCTTTGCGCCAGGCGCGCACTCCAAAAAGCTACCGAGTCTGCCGGGCACCCTCTTGGCCAACTGTGCAACAGCCCTAGAGGAGCTATGCAGATCTCTCGCGAGAACCGCATAGCTCCTGGATACTATCAACCGCTAGGGCAGGTCCCAGTGCTTGAAGGCGGTTGCGCCAAAGGGCGGGTACTCGAAGGTCAAGCCATCCTTCACCAGGACATAGTTGTCGTAGCCCATGATCGGGATGATGGCCACTTCATCTTCGCAGAGGATCTTGTCGGCCTCCATGTAGAGGGCCTCGCGCTCCTCGGTGTCGAACGAGGCGCCCGCCAGCGTCATCAGCTCGTCAAAGCGCTCGCTCTCCCAGCCGGTGTACTGCATGGTCGAACTGGGCGCAAAGACGACCTGGAGTTGGTTCTGGGGGTCGCCATAGTCCATGACCCAGCCCATGCGGTAGGCGTTGAACTCGCAAGCGGCCAACTCTTCCTTGCTGTTGTTGCACTGATCCATATAGTCGAGGTAGACGGCCCACTCGTTGACGCGCAACTCCACATTGATCCCCAGGTTCTGGCTCCACATGGCCTGGATGCCTTCCAGGATGTCCTCGTTGCCGCGGTTGAACCAGAGACTCACCACCGGGAACCCCTCGCCATCGGGGTAGCCGGCTTCGGCCAGGTACGCCTTGGCGGCTTCGGGATCAAAGTCGTATCCACAGGTGCCCGGTTCCTGGTAGCCCAGAACGCCAGGCGGTGTGGTGCAGGTGAGGTGCGAGCGCCACGGGGTGTTCAACACATTGTCGAGCAGTGTCCGGCGGTCGATGGCCGAAGCCAGCGCCTTGCGGACCAGGACATTGTCGGTGGGCGGGCGCAGGGTGTTGAGGCCCACATAGTACACACCGGGGCGGGGCAAGATCTTGAGCTGCTCGCTGAGAACCGGGTCCTCCAGGATGCGCGGCATGTCTTCGGAGGGAATGCCACAGTTGCTGGTGTGGATCTCGTTGTTCTCGTAGAGCGCCATGCAGGTAGCCTGCTCGGCGATGATGGGCATGGTGATCTTTTCGATGGTGACGTTGTCGGCATCCCAGTAGGTGGGGTTCTTGACCAGGACCAGCTCGGCCTCGTGCTCCCACGATTCCAGGTTGTAGGCGCCGGCGCCCACCAGGTTGCCCGCCTCGGTCCACTGGTCGCCGTACTGCTCGATCAAGTCCAGGCGGACCGGGTAAAAGACGGAGAAGGGCAGGATCGTCTCAAAGAACGACCTGGGGCCTTCCAGCTCGAGTTCCAGGGTCAAGTCGTCCACGGCGCGGACGCCCACCAGCGCGGGATCGGTGATCTCGCCGGTGTTAAAGGCCGCGGCATTCTTGAGGACGTCGTGCAACAGCCAGGCATACTCGGCTGCCGTCGCCGGGTCCAACATGCGGATCACGCCGTCGACATAGTGCTGGGCCACCATCGGCACGCCGTCGGCCCAGACGTGGTCGGGGCGCAGGTTGACAGTAAAGATCGTTCCATCCTCATTGACGGTATAGTCGAGGGCTCCGGCGGGCTCGATGGAGCCGTCGCCACGATACTCGAACAGGCCGTCCAGGATGTTGTGGACCACCAGGTGCGAGGTGGTATCGGTGCCCACCTGAAAGTCCAGCGTGGGCGGCTCGGTGGCCAGCGGGTACCACAGGCCGTCGAGGGCCGAAATGTCTCCCCTCTGAGGCGCGGGTACCGGCGTGGCAGTGACCACCACTTCCTTCTCCACCTCGACGACCTTGGTGACTTCTTCGATGACGGTCTCGCCTTCCTTTTCCACCACCACGGTCTCGACGACCACACTGGTCTCTCTGATAATGACCGGCTCGGGTGTGGCCCCACAAGCGGCCAACACCAACGTGGCGATCATGACCAAAGCGACCAACATCGCAAGCTTTTTCCCAAACATAGTCTCTCCTCCTATTACTAGAATCTTTCTCCACCAATCAATGTTTACTTGCGAAAACAACTCTTTTCCCCTTAACTCACCTCCTTTCAAGCACTACCTCCCCTAAAATGGGCCTGGACAAGCCAGAACCCCGCACGCCGCATTCACGACACTACTGCGGCGGACAAGGACCAGCTCGTCCATGCACTTGACACCTACTATTCAATTCGAGGGAATCGGCTGCACCTATGGAATGCAGAGCACCTTCCCGGGATGGATCGTGTTGGCCGTCTGGATGGTCAGGTTGTTGGCAGACAAAATGTCATACGGCGATACACCATACTGGCGGGCGATCTGCCACACCCACTCGCCCGATTTGACCTTGTGGTTATACCGACATCCCGACGTGCTCCCTGCCGAAGGAGCCTCGGAGGTCGGGATCTTGAGCTTTTGCCCTGCATAGATCTGGCTGGGATTGGTCAGGTCATTGGCGTTGGCAATGGCCGACCAGGTCACACCGTATTTCTGGGCAATGGAGTTGAGGGTGTCGCCCGATTGTACCGTGTACCAGACGAAATCCGAGTCTCCGGTTTCCGTCTGGGCGGGAGGAGCGGCTGTCGGTTGGGCAGCGGCTGGCGCCGTAGTGGGCTCGCTGGGCGCGGCCGTGGCGGGGGGCGACACGGGCTCTGTCGTGGTGGAACCCGCCGCCAAGGTTGGTTGCGCCTCTCCCCCCACCGGGGTTCCCAGGGGCGAGGACGTCACGGCAGAGACCACAGTTTCGCCCGCCACCGGCGTTTCCTGGACTGCACCGGGCTGTGCCGTGTTCTCACCTTCGGGGATTTCGCCCTCTCGAGACGGGGCTTTTCTCTCGCAACTGGTCAAACCCAACAAGAGGATCATCATCACCAGTACACATGTAGCAATCGTCGCAAACTTTTTCATTGCACGCGACCTCCCGTTCGATTCACCCTCGACTGCTCTTTGGGCCATCTGAGCCAACCTCATCATACCACAAGTCCGCCCAGACGTCAAGAAGCGTTTCTCTCTGATTCAACCTTTCTCTGACCGACACAGAGTCCCGCTACTATACTCAGGCGATTGTCAAGAGCTTCTCTACTGGCCGATCCTCGCCACCCCTGTCCTTGGGCCGGCCTGCGCTCCCCCTATGCGCATCGAGTTAAGGATGGTAAAAGAAGGGAAAGCCCACCAGCCTGCGTCATGCCCGCGAAA
>CAYVLO010000102.1:0-9298 GCA_964452125.1 uncultured Anaerolineaceae bacterium
GTGTTTTCGGCGAGGCTGACATTGGCGTCGGCCTCGAGTTTGGTCAGGGTGCTGTCGATGTCGGCGCCGTCGAGGATGGCGCTGTAAGAGTCCTCCATCAGGCGGCGGACCTCTTCGTAGCAGGCGCACCACTGAGCTTCGTAGGTCGAGTAAGGCATCAGATCCCAAGCCTGCTTGAGGACCGGGTTCTCCTCAAAGTAGTCAGTCATGCTCTCGGCGGCCGAGATGCGGGTGGGGAAGTAGTTGGAGATCTTGGCCCAGCGGGCATTCTGCTCGGGCTCGGTGAACCACTTGACAAAGAGCCAGGCAGCGAGTTCCTGCTCGGGTGTGGTCTTGGGCACGGAGACGCTGGCGCCATAGAGGTTCATGACCGGCTCGTCGCCGCCGTCCATGTAGGGCAATGGCGCGACGCCCCAGACGAACTCACCCTGCTCGCCGGACTTGACGGCCTTGTCGTAGTAGGGAATGCCGGAGGAGGAGCCGATGGTAAAGAGGGTCTTGTAGTTGCCAAAGTCGGTCTGGTCGCCATACGCCTCGGCGATGAGGGTGATGCAGCCCTGGTCGTAGAGGTCCTTCATGAAGGCCATGGTCTCTTTGACGGTGTCGTTGGTAAAGACAAAGGCGCTGCCGTCGGCCTCAAAGTAGGTGCCGTGGCGGCTAAAGACCAGGCTGGCGAAGCGAGAGGCGTCGGTGCTGATCTCATAGCCGACGGTGCCAGCGTCGGGGTCGGTGGCGGCGCAGACCATTTCGGCGAATTCGTCCCAGGTTGTGGGCGGGCCGTCATAGCCGAGCTCCTGGAGCCAGTCCATGTTGTAGTACATGACTTCCATGGAGCGGTTGGGCGGGAAGCCCATGCGAAAGTGACCATCGCCAAAGATAGGGCTCACGTCGGCCTCGATGATGCCCTCAGGAAAGTCGGCCAGTTCTTCGGCGGTGAGGCCCCACTTGGGGCTGTCGACAAAGTAGTCCATGTCGACCAGCGAGTCGGTGAGCATGTACTTGGCCACCTGGTTGGCATAGCCGACGGTGAGGTTGGGCATGAGGGTGGGGTCGTTGGCCGAGATGGCGGCGATCATCTTGTCATAGATCTCGCTATAGCCGCCGGCGTATTCGGCGCTGACCTCGATGCCCCATTCGTTGGTGGCGTTGAACTCGTCCACCATCTGCTTGAGGCCCTCTTCACGCTCCTGGGTGTGTTGGTGCCACCACAGGACCTTGGCGCCGGTGGGGTCCACATCCTCGTAGGGCCCTTCGCCCTTGGGCTCTTCGGGCGCAGCGGTCGGTTCTTCGGGCGCGGCGGTCGGCTCTTCAGGCGCAGCCGTGGGTTCGGCCGGCGCAGCGGTCGGTTCGGTTACTTCGGGCTCTGCCGTGGCGCCACAGGCCGAAAGGATCAGAGGCACCACGAGCACGGCCAAGACAAATAGATATAGCCATTTCCTGTTCATACTTTGTTCTCTCCTCCAAAGTCAAAAGTTACTAGGTACAGATGCGATTCGTACAGCTTTTTGGTGATAACAGGCCCTCCTTTCTACATTCTCTCCTTCGCTCGAGCGCCATCGCTCGGGTGTTGGTTGGCCATCGATTTGCGTCAGATGTTACCCTTTCAATCCGGTGGTCGCAATTCCCTCGATGAATTGCTTTTGCGCCAGAAAGTAAAGTAACAATACAGGCAACATGCTGATGCAGGCTGCCGCCATCCACAGATGTGTCTGTGGTCCTGCTTCTGAGACAAAGTTCTGCAAGCCCACGGAAATCGGCCACCAATCGGATCCGGCCTTGGTGGCAATCAGCGGCCACAGCAGGGCATTCCACGAGCCGATGAAGGAAAAGATCACCACGGTCATGATCGGTGCTTTGGACAGGGGCAACACCACCTGAAACAGGAAGCGGAAATGTCCTGCTCCGTCGATCTGCGCTGCGTCGAATAGCTCGTCGGGAATCTGGGCGAAAAACTGCCGCAATAAAAAGATGTTGAAAAAGCCGGCCATAAAGGGCACGGTCAACGCCGGCCAGTTGTCGTACCATTTGATCCAGGGTAAGAAGGGGTTGTTGCCCGTGACGGTCAAAAAGTTGGGGATCATGGTCACTGTTTCAGGGACCATCATCGTCGATAGCAGGAGGGCAAACATCAAGTTCTTGCCCGGGAACTTTATGCGGGCAAAGGCATAGGCAGCCAGCGTCGATACAATCAGAATGCCTACCAAAGTGATCGCTGTAATGCGGATGCTGTTCCACATGTACTGGCTGAACTTGGCCGTCTTCCAGGCCTGGTAGTAGTTGCCGCCGATAAACTCGTTGAAGAAATACTTGATCTTGCTGCCGGTTGTTCGACAGGCACTGAGATCTTCTGGGATGGGACGGCCGGTGTATGCGCGCTCGCCGCGATCGGCCATCTGCTTTTCGAGTACGTCCGAGCTATATTCACAACAGTTGACGTATTCGGTGCGTGAGGCGCCCGAGCGCCGGGTCATTTCGGTGTCGTCGGGGTAGCTGCTGGGCGCGCCAAAGGTGATGGTCAGCCCTCGACCTGTATCGACCAGCCCGCCGTCTTGGGGGATCGGCTGCCAGTCGTCTGTCAGCGACCCTTGTGGCTGATCCACCGGCACAATGGCCACAGGGTCGCTCCTGTTGTTGACGAGTCGGAATATCCAGCGCCCATCGGCTTCTGCCTTCTGGACCTCGACATAGTAGCTATCGGTGTGCAGCTCCTGTTCGCCCTTTCGCAGGTTAGGGCTGACTGCCAGGTCGGTGACGGTGCCGTTTTTGTCGTACTTGATCAGGTTGACGTAGGGGCACACTACGCGGGTCATGCGGGGCAGCCATCGCCCCGAGTTGGCCTCGCCGCTGGTCATCACCGAGGTGCTGATCATCCAAAAGAAGGGCAGCACCATCGTCATCGCACCGAGGATCAGGACCAGATACAACAGCCCTCGCCCCAATCCGCTGCGGATCGTGTGCCAATTGAGTGAGCGAGTTTCGTGTTGGCTAGCCATAGAACACCAGCTTGTCGCCGATTCGATTTTGGATCTGGGAAAAGATCAGGATGATGCCAAACAGGATAAAGGCCATAGCCGTGGCCTGCCCAAACTGGCCATCGGCTCGGAAGGTGTTAAAGATCAGGATGCTGGTAGTGTTGACGGTGTCGCGAGCGGCTGGTTCCTTCATAACCCAGATGTGGTTAAACGCTTTGAACGTGCCAATGGTGGCAATAATCGTGAGAAAGAAGGTGGTAGGCGATAAGAGAGGGATGGTAATCTTGCGGAACAGCGCCAATCCCCCGGCGCCGTCGATTTTGGCCGCTTCGTACAGCTCGTTGGGGATGTTGCCCAGCCCAGCCAGATAAATGACCGTGTCATAGCCGATGAATACCCACCAGTTGTAGATGATGATCGACACCAGCGCCAGGCTGGGGCCGGCAAGTACCGTATTGAGGGGTTCCGAAAAGCTCGGCCAGGTCCAGCTGGTGCCAAAGGCCTGATTGGCCAGGTCGATGAGGATCAGGTTGACTGCTTTGGCCTCGTGCAGCCACTTTTGGGCCGGAACTCCAAGCATGCCGATCAGGTTGTTCATCAGGCCCGTATCGCGCAGGGTAAAGATGCGCCGAAAGACGACCGCTGTGGCCACCGAAGGCGCGATGTAGGGCATAAAGTACAGCAACCGAAAGAATCCCTGGCCCTTGATCCCCTGAAAGAGGATATAGGCCAGGGCCAAGGACACGCCCAATTGGACGGGCACGGTTCCCACTGAGTAAAAGAAGGTGTAGAGCAGAGACTTGAAGAAGGTCTGGCTGCCCAAATCCCACATTCGTTGAAAGTCGACAAAGAAAAAGTACAGCCCTGCGGTGATCAGAAGTACCGAGCCAATCAATCTCAGTATCAGGCGGCCCGTCGAATCCCTGTGGCTCGATCCCTTCCACAGCAACCAGGCCAGCAGGATCAGTCCGATGCTCACCAAAAAGGTCCACTCACCCGATTCAATTAGGCTAGGCAGATCTCGGATCAAGAAAAAGAGGGCCAGCAGTGTCCACAGACTGGCGGCAATGGGAAGCTGCTTGCTTCCTTCGGCTCGCTCCTGGCGAAAGCGCTGCCAGGCGCGATAGGCCACAAAGCCCAGCACCAGAGCGATGATCAGGCCGGCCACCGCGCTCAGACTGTTGATGCCCAAGAGGTTGACATAGTTGTTCAATCCCAGACATTCGGTGGATTCCAGCGCTTCTTCCGAGCCGACACCAAGCGATGCGAGCCAGTAGGGGATGCAGGTGGCGCTTCGGGGTCGGATGTTCCATTTGTGAAAGCTGACATAAAGCGCGTGGATGACGGGCCAAAGGCCAAAGACAAAGATAATCAGAATTGCGGGTAGCAAGAACAAATAGGCAGTCAGCGTTTCCTTGCGCGCTCGACCCTTTCGGCCTGCAAATAAGCCCCGTGGTGGAGCAGGAACGATGTCCATAGGGTTTGGCTCACCTCCCTGTGATGTCTGACCGCTGACCAACTGTCTCTCTCCTCATCGGTTCAACCCCAACCCATCACCTTTTCGGTGAGTCCTTGCCTTTAAGCCACAACCTTGGTGTTTGCCCCACATCAAGACAAGAACGCTGGTTTTGTGTCTGTTGGGAGGTTGGTACACAGATCAGCGCCCCATCGGTACCGCAACCCGATTATAGCAGAAAAACTAGCCAGCGTCAAACGAGAGATATGTCTGGCCTTCAGATCGAGGAAGAATGATCCCTTTGCGGCTGCTTGCTGTGCATCCAGTTTTGAAGTATAATGCAGTGCACCTGCCAGAGATGACGTTTTTTGTAGCAGGCATCACCGATGGCTGTTGGGGTTTGTGATACACTGGTTTGGGTGAGGGGGCACCGCCCCCCTATTTTTGTGGAGATGTAGGATGTGACATGGGCTCAGAGAAAACCCTTCGGCAGTTGCTGCTATCGGTGCTGATCACCACCCTGGTCCTGGTGGCGTACGGGGCTGGCATCGGCACGATGTGGCTTTTTACCCACGATCGATTGCCCAACAACGACGAACAGACCCAGTTCGGTCTGTTCTGGGAGGCATGGAATCTGGTGAAAGGGAACTATCTGGGCGATCTGCCCGATATGCAGCACCTGAGCTGGGGGGCCATCCGGGGAGCGCTGGCTACGTTGGACGATCCTCACACTACCTTTCTCGAGCCGCAGCCCCGGCAACGGGAAAAGGAAAGGCTGGAGGGCAAGTTCGGTGGGATCGGGGCCTATGTCTCCCAAAACCAAGAGGGCAGTATCCTGCTCGATCCCATGCCCGACCTGCCGGCTGAACAGGCGGGTGTGCAAAAGGACGATATACTCATTCGCGTGGATGACACCGACATCACCTCCGATATGATGCTTGATGAGGTGATTGCCCTGATCAAAGGGGAGGTGGGCACCACGGTACGCCTGGCCCTCCGCAGAGAAGGCGCCGCCGAGCCGGTCGTGGTCGACATCAAGCGCCAGGAAATCCCGACTCCTTCGGTAGAGTGGCGCATGTTAGAAGAGGCCGAAGGGATGGGCTACATCCGAATCACTATCTTTGGCGGGCGGACCCGCATTGAACTGCGAGAAGCTCTGGACGATTTGCAGGATCAGGGGATGGATCGCCTGGTCCTGGATTTGCGGGGCAATGGCGGCGGTTTTCTCGACGCGGCTGTGGATGTTGCCAGCGAGTTCCTCAGCGATGGCGTGGTTCTGTATCAGATCACCAAGGGAGAAACCGAACAGGCCTTCAAGGTGAAAAGTAGGGGGCGTTTTACCGACCCGCCGCTGGTGGTCCTCGTCGACGGCGGCACTGCCAGCGCATCCGAGATCGTAGCTGGCGCCCTCCAGGATCGGGGCCGGGCCCCCCTCATCGGCGAACAGACCTATGGCAAAGGGTCGGTTCAATCGGTGTTCGATCTCAGCGATGGCTCGTCGGTGCATGTGACCTCAGCTCGTTGGTTGACGCCCAACCGACGCCTGATCGATGGGAATGGCCTGACGCCTGATGTGCAGGTCAGTATCGCGGAGGAGGATCGGAGCGAAGGCCGAGATCCTCAACTGGACAGGGCCATAGAATATCTCATTCATGGCCAATAAGCCAAACTCGTGGGAGTGAGTGGAATGTCAAATTCAACTGGCTGTAAAGTAGCCTTGTTGGTTGTGGTCGTCGCGCTTTTTGCTGGAGCGATGGGTTTTGCCTCAGGGTTTGCCGTACATGCGATTTGGATCGGTATAGAAGGCAGTCCGTTTCGGGAGGTTATGGGGGAGGATACCACCACTCCAGCGTCTGCTGAGCTGGTTCCCGGCGTCGAGCCGGGAGACCAGACCCCTATGCCGGCTACGCCGGTGCCGACCATTGCGATCCCGCCTGCCACCGGTGAAGCCATTGACCTGTTTTGGGAAGCCTGGAATCTCATTCAGCAGGATTACTATGGCGAGCTGCCCTCTGAAGAGGATATGATCCACGGCGCCATCCGCGGCGCGGTAGACACCGTGGGCGATCCATATACCGCTTTTGTCGATCCCGCTGCTGCAGAGCACCGGCGGCGGACCGAAGGCGGCTCGTACGAGGGCATCGGCGCCATGGTGTCTATGGAAGACGGTCGTCTGGTGATCGTGGAGCCGTTCAGGGGGCAGCCCGCCGAGCAGGCCGGGTTGCTCTCGGGCGACATTGTGCTTCAGGTCGATGAGACTCCCATTGAGAACATGAGCATCTATGAGGCCATCGCCCTGATCCTGGGACCGGCGGGCACCGAGGTGCGCCTGACGATCCTCCGCGAGGGTCAGGAAGCCTTTGAGGTGTCTGTCACCCGGGCCAGCATCGAAGTGCCGATGGTCGAATCCAGGATGCTGGAGGACGATATTGCCTATGCCAGCCTCTTTAGTTTTGATGCCGACGCCACGGCCAAACTGGAGGAAGCCCTGGACGAACTCCTGGCCCAATCGCCCCAAGGGTTGATCCTGGATTTGCGCGGCAATCCCGGCGGCTATTTGCACGAAGCTCTGTTGACCTCTGGCCTGTTTGTTGCCGAAGATGAATTGGTGATGATCGAGCGCACGAAAGAGGAAGAGTTGCTTCTTTACCCTCAGGACTATGGTTCAAGGGGCCCCCTTGTGCCCGATCTGCCGATGGTGATCCTGGTGAACGGGGGATCGGCCAGCGCCTCGGAAATCGTCGCGGGCGCCTTGCAGGATATCGGCCGCGCCGTCCTCGTCGGCGAGACCACCTTTGGCAAGGGTTCGGTCCAGTTGATCCATGAACTGAGCAACGGCGCCGAACTGCGGGTGACCAAGGCTCGCTGGTACACCCCCAAGGACCGGGCCATTCACGGCGAGGGGCTGGAGCCCGATATCGCGGTCGAGTACACCCAGGAAGACGCGGACGCTGACCGGGATCCCCAGCTCGAACGCGCCGTTGAGTACTTGCTCACGGGGGAATAACCGACCGTGGCCATCAAAGTCATTGCTACCAACCGCAAAGCGCGGCACGAATATCACCTGACCGAAGAGGTGGAAGCCGGCCTGGCCCTCAAGGGCACTGAAATCAAGTCGATCCGCGCCGGGCGGGTCAGCCTGCAAGAGGGGTTTGTGACTTTTGAAGGGGGCGAGGCCTGGCTGGTCAACGTGCATATCGCTCCTTACGACCCGGCCAGCGGCCAGAACCACGAACCCCGTCGCAGACGCAAATTGCTGCTTCACCGGCGCGAGATCGATCGTTTGCAGGCCCGCGCCCAGGAAAAGAGCTACACGGTGGTTCCGACACGGTTGTACCTGAAGGACGGGCGGGCCAAGGTCGAAATCGCCCTGGCCCGCGGCAAAAAGCTGTACGACAAACGGCAAGATCTGGCCAAGCGCGATTCCAAGCGCCAGGTGGAACGAGCGCTGAAGGAGCGCGATCTGTGATCCGGGCGTCGTTGCCTCATCGATTTTGGGCGATAGGGTGGGCGGCTCTGCTCCTCTTGTCGATTGGGCTGCTATCGGCCTGCGGGTCAACGCTGGCGCCTGTAGCCGAGGCTACCGTGCAGCCCACTCAAGGGGCGGCGACGGCAGTTCCGTCGGCTGGCACAACGGCGCCTGCTCTTGTGGCGAGCCCCTCACCTGTGCCCAGCCCATCACCCACATATGCGCCCACGTCTACCCCAACCCCGACCGTTCCCCCGACACCTACGCCGACTCCAACCTTGACACCTGCTGCCTCGCTCCTGGCCTTTGAAACCGACCGCGATGGAAACAGCGAGATCTATGTGCTGGACACGGTCACCGGAAAAGCCCTCAACCTGACTCGTCACCCGGCTGAGGATCGCGCCCCGGCCTGGCGACCCGACGGGCTGGCCCTGGCTTTTGAATCGCGCCGCGATGGCAATTGGGAAATCTATGTGCTCGATCTGGTCGATGGCTCCCTTGCCCGGCTGACTCACAACCTGGCTTATGACGGCGCGCCGACCTGGAGCCCCGACGGCTCCGAGATCGCCTTTGAAAGCTACCGCGACGGCAACCTGGAGATTTATGCTGTGGCTGTGGCGGGTGAGGGGAAGGAGCCCGGATTGCGCCGCATTACCGACGATGGCAGCGGCGCCTATGGCCCGGCCTGGAGTCCCGATGGCTCTCAGATCGCTTTTACGTCCTGGCGCGATGGCAACAAAGAGATCTATGTCGCGTCGGCGACGGGGGCCGAGGCCCGCAATGTGACCCAGCATCCGGCCGATGACGAGCAGCCTGCCTGGTCGCCCGATGGCCAGTCGTTGGCCTTTGTGTCCTGGCGCGACGTGGACGCGGTCACCGGCAACCGCAACGCCGAGATCTATCGGCTGGGTTTGGGGGATGGGCAGATGGAGCGCCTGACGGACAACCCCTGGCCCGACGTGCAGCCGGCTTGGGACAGAGAGGGGCAGTTGGTGTGGTCGGCCTACGATCCCGGCGAACCGTTCGAAACCTACGATCCCTACCGGCCGGGTGAGTTCCATCTCTATCGCGCCTCAGCGGGCGCCCCGGAGGCGCTGCCCCGCTCCCCTCAAGGCCAGGATCGCCGCCCAGCGCCGGCGCCGGCCCGAGCCATCTCGCTGGTGACGCTCGATCCCCTTTTGCCCGAGCCTCTCGTGCCGCCGACTCCCGATCCTGCTCTCGCGCCGGGCCGCCTGGCTCAGATCGTCGAGGTGCCGAGTGTTCTTGCCAGCTTTGCCGATCAGCCCGTTCGGGTGAACGAGCTGGTGGCGCCGTCGTTGGTGGCCTGGCAGCAGGACGTGCTTCAGGCTTCGGGCTGGGATTTCCTGCGCCAGACGCTGGGTTCCTGGCGGAACATCGATC
>CAYVLO010000103.1:0-9285 GCA_964452125.1 uncultured Anaerolineaceae bacterium
TCTGATGCTTTTGGCCGAACCGTAGGTTGACGTTTTCCATATTGAGAATTGCTGCGTTCCTTCGTAGTCCATTTGACACGCCCATGCCTTTGTGCTACAATCAGACCGACCGGTCGGTTTGATAGCCGCCGCCGGCGCGCGGGGCCAATGCGCCCCTGTGCCCCGATAGGTTATCGCCAAATTCGCAGCATAGGGAGGAAAACGATGCACAGACGAATGAGTGGGATTTTGATCGTGGTCTTGGCCGTTCTGTTGATGGCGCCGGGGGCCATGGCCCAGGGCGCCACGCCGGCCGAAGTGGTCCAGGGCTATTATGCCGCGCTGAGCCAGGCGGCAGCCGGAGGCGATACGGCCGGCCTGTTGGACCTGTTTGCCGACGACGCCACGGTCGAGGTGACCGGGTTGACGCCCCAGCCGGTGAGCGGCAAAGAGGCCATCCAGACCACCCTGGGCGGCATGTTCGCCCTGCTTCAGGGGCTGACTGTCACGATGGGCGACGTCGCTGTCGATGGCGACCAGGTGGTGGTGAACTATACCATGGCCACAGCCAGCAGCCCGACGGCGATCCCGGCCACCGACACTTTTGTGGTCCAGGAGGGCAAGATCCAGTCACTGACCATCGCCCTTGCACCCGAGGCCCTGGCGGGCGCCACGGCTGCCGCAGCCGCCACGCCCACCGCCCTGCCAGCTACCGGCGGCCCTGTGAGCGGCCTTTTGCCGGGTCTGCTGGCGCTGAGCGGCGCGGCGCTGATGGCCTTCAGCCGCCGGTTCTCCCGCTAGCCGATCATCGAGGAGCCAGCCTCCCCGAACCACAAACCGCAAAGGCGCCCAGCCCCTAAGGTAAGGGTCACCCCTACAGGGGGTGTTCAAGGCGCCTTTGCGGTAATCCTTTTGGAGTGTGGTAACCCCGAATGTTCGATAGAATCGGTAAATTTGCGTGGTGCTGCTCTTTGGCGCTGGCACCGACTACTGTCTCTTTCTGGTCAGTCGCTTCCGCGAATTTATGGCCGACGACCTGACCGGCCCGGAAGCGGCGCAGCACACGGTGAGCAGCGCGGGATCTGGCGATCCCGCGCGGGCGAAAATCAGGGGTCGGTGCGGCGCGGCCGATCCTAATCCGCCTTGAGCACCACGGGCAGATAGAGCCTCCACGGCTCGACCAGGTAGCGCATCCCGCTCTGGATTCCTTCGACGAGCAGCGCCTGCCCGTTGGCATAGGGCAGCACATCCAGGTAATTCTGGTCTCCCACCAACTCGACAGCTCCCGTCGACTCGACGCGCACAAAGAATTCCTTTATCTCTTCAGGGCCGAGCATCCATTCGTTTTGGGTCGCGAACGCTCCATTCTGCGTCGCGCCCATCACCTGAAAGTCCAGACCTACGAGTCCCACAGGCAGAAGATGGAAGAAGATGGGTACCGGGTCGGGGTTCGGGTTCCTGAGCAGGAAGGGCGGCAAGTCCACATACAGGTCCGGTATGCGAAGCCTCCCCAGATCGAGATGGATCAGGTCGACGTTGCGCTGCGAAAAGACATCCTCGTACCCATCCTGGTGAATCTGGACGCGGAGGCAGCGGTGCAAGGTGCCGGTAGCAGCCGGCGTCCAGGGCGCACAGGCCGTGAGCGTGCCATGGGCCGGGATGCTCGAAGCGAGGGAGAAGGCAAAGTTGGTGAAGGGAATGCCCGCTCCAAAGTCGGCCTCGGCAAACCAATACTGGATCGGCTGATCCACGGCGGTGGGGTTGGTGAACACGACACACATCTGCGCCGGCATGCCTGCCACCGGGGGATCGGGGCTGACCGTGATCTCCCTCTCGGCCCAAGGAGGCTCATCGATGGGCGGCGCCGTGGGCATGCGGTCGATCTTGCGAATGCCGCCAATGAGGCGGCCGTCGATGTAGGCCAGTAGATCGACGTAGCAGTTGGTCCCCAACAGGCCTGCCGGGGGAATGACGGTCAGAACGGCCGTGCGCACGTCGGCGCTGTTGGGGCCCACGTCCAGCAGCACCGAGGGCGATACCCAGGCCGTCCAACCCAGGCAGGTGTTGTCGACCACCAGGTCCATGTCGGCCATCGCCGCCGTCGGGTTGGCGACAGAGATGGGCACCTCCTCGGGCACACCGGGTTCCAACAGCTCGGCCACGTCCAGATTGCGGTAGCTGTGGGTCACATAGCCGTTGGCCATCGACAGCTTGACGGCCAGGCAGCGGTGCCCGGGAGAGGTGGGCACAAATTGGACGCAGACCACCACCGTGCTGTGGGCCGGCAGGTGGACCGTCTGTGGATTGGCGGCGCCGGTGGTGACGATTCGGTTAAAGGGCAGCCCGATGCCCAGGCCCGACATCAGGAACTCGACTATCACATCCTGGTCGGTGTCGGTGTTGTTTTCGAGAACGACGCACACCTCGGCCGCCTTGCCCGAGATCACCGGGTAGGGGGCGACGCGGATCTCTTTTTCGGCAAAGGGACGCTCGCTGGGATCGCCCAGGGGGATGAGCGGCTCGTCGAGCTTGCGGATGCCGCCGATCAGGTGGGTCAGATTGCCGGCCTGGTCGACCACCCAGGCTTCGATGTCAATGGCGCACCCAGAGCCCAGGACCGCCGTGTCAGGGGGCATCACTTTGACATCGACCGTCTGGAGGGCTTTGGTCGGCAGGGTGAACGAGATGGGATCGACCTCCACCATCCAGTCGGGGCAGTTGTTGCGCACGAGCATCATCACCGTCATGGGATCAGGCGAGGGATTGCCCACCGGAATCTGGAAGGTGGATGGCTCGCCCGGCACCAGCACCTCGTTGACGTCCAGGTTGCGCTGGCTCCGGATGGGGGGAAACTGGTCGTTGATGGCCGACACCACCACCTGGACGCACTGATGGCCTG
Organism: uncultured Anaerolineaceae bacterium; assembly: GCA_964452125.1. GTDB lineage: Bacteria > Chloroflexota > Anaerolineae > JAAYZQ01 > JAAYZQ01 > CAZNQW01. The sequence goes on from CAYVLO010000103.1 coordinate 2,879, forward strand.
GCGTGGTAGGCACCCATTGGATGCAGACGGTCACCGAGCCGCCCGGCGGGATCTCCACCTCGCGGGGGTTGCCGGGCGCGACGATGGGCGTAAACGGGAGCCCGATGCCAAAGTTGGCCAGTTCAAAATTGACCCTCACCGTCTGCGTCATGGCGCTCGTGTTGGCGATGGTCGTGCATAGCATGGTCGGCTGACCGCTGACCAAGGGATAGGGGTTGACGGTGATCTCGCTCTCGGCATAGGGCGGGTCATCGGTGGGGAACTCGATGGGGCGGCAGATGATTTCGGTGGCGGCCGGGTTGGAGATCTGGAGGAGGTGGGGCTCTGATGCCGATAGATTGGCAATGTCCACGATCACCTTTTGTTCCCGGCACACGCTGTGATCGACCATGGCCTGGAAGGTGACCGAGCCCGATGTACTTACGTCGCCCAGCTTCCAGATGAGCACTCCCCCCGAAAAGATCGCCGGTGGGTTGGCGCTGCCGGGCAGGTAGACCAACCCGGGCGGCAGCGCGTCATAGATCGTGAGGTCCTTGTACACCATTGTTCCTGCGGGCAAAAAGTAGTCGATCTGGTAGTTGAGAATATCGCCCGGGTCCGCCACGTGGGCACTCACGGACTTTTCCATCCCCACCTGGCAGCCGGTCTCGGATAGGGCAATCTGGATCAGGTCGCTGAAATCGTTGAAAAAATCCGGGGGCAGGTCGTCCGTGAACGAGGGGTTCTGGGAGTAGAGGCGAAAGCCGGCACTCACCACCGCGCCCGGCCCGGCGCTGATTTCGGCCAAAGGAATGGCCATCTCCCAGATACGATGGGGCGCCTGGGAAGCAAAGGAGGCTTCCATGCCCACGCCCAGCACCGCGGCTGTGGGGTTCAGCCCCGTCCACGTGTTGGGAGCCAGGTAGTATTGCAGGCCGATCTGGTAGGGAAGGGAGGGGTAAAGGGCATAATTCACGTCCACGCGAGAATCGATGGCGGCGTTGAGGTCGACGTCGAAGGAGAGCCAGAAAAAGTCGCCCACTGTGGGCGGGTCGGCGGGGGGATCGTCGACCGTGTCGCCCACCACGTCGAACAGAAAGTAGAGGTGGGTGCCGTCGTTCATGAAATAGATCCGCCCGTGGCGCACGTCGAGAAACGGGGCGGCCCCCCATTCGTAAAAGGGAGCCCGGCCGTCAATAGCCGGTGGGGTGCAGGCCCAGGGGCTAGCGGCATCGATGGCCTGGGTGGGGGCGGCAATGGGCGCTGCGGCGCTGTGGGGGGCGACGGGGGCCAGCAGAGCCAGCAGGGTTACGACAGCCAAAAAGCGAATGCGACGGACGTTCATCACATGCTCCTTTCTGCGGGCGCCCTCGACGCCCGCACGTCCCTGCTGCCGGAGGGGTTCCGGCCCAGGGAATCCGAGATGGCCCCAAAAACGATGCAAAGGCCAGGGTGGATCGGTTCTTCAGTGATGCGTGTGTGATCGCAGGATGGCGAATTCTGGCGAGAAAGAAGGAACTACGTCGATGGTGATGATGGGATCCAGGACTCGTTCGGTGGCGGATCGGCGCCTGGATCGGGAGACGGTTGGCTAACGCCTGGGGCTCTTGTGCACTCGACCTACTGCCGACTCAGGCCGGTTTCCCGAACCCCTTATGCCACCCAGTATATCACGCACGGCGCCGGATGTCAATCCCCCGAAAGTTTGGGCACAGGGCCCTGTCAAAGTCACGTGCTGGCTCCGGTTGCTCTTCCACGGGAGCACACGCAACTCGTAAGAGTTCCCCCTAACGTCATGCCCGCGGAAGCGCCTGTGTACTCACAGGCAGCATCCATTCTTGGGCACAAGGCGTATGGACCCCCGCCTTCGCGGGGGTGACGCGCCGGTTGCAAGGGTTGCGGCTTGTTCAAAAGGACTTTGGCGGGGCACTGAGTTTGGGCAGTAATCCTCAATTTGGCAGTGGGGGAATCGTTCTGTGTATGTGCGAGCGGAGGGCGCGCGGGCCGAGGGCGCGGGCGAAAATCGCGGGTCGGTGCGGCGCGGGTTCGTCGGTTGCAGGCAGGGCCACCGCCCAACGCGGTCAAGCGTTTGCCGCCGCGCCCCCCTTTGTGGTACAATGGGCGTGCAGTCAATGCCTGGAGGATCGCGCAGAGGGAACCCCATGCCCATCCGGCTTTTGCCGCCCGACGTGGCCGACAAGATCGCCGCCGGTGAGGTCGTCGAACGACCCGCCTCGGTGGTCAAAGAGCTTCTGGAAAACAGCATCGACGCCGGCGCCACCGACATCCGCATCGAGATCCGCGAGGGCGGTCGCCGCCTCATCCGCGTGGCCGACAATGGCAGCGGCATCCCCGACGATCAGGTGACCCTGGCCTTTGCCCGCCACGCCACCAGCAAGCTCAGCGTCGTCAAAGACCTGGACCACATTGCCACCCTGGGCTTTCGCGGCGAAGCGCTGGCCTCCATCGCCGCCGTCAGCCAGGTCACCCTCCTCACCCGGCCCCGCGACCAGGCCATGGGCCAGTTTGTGTCGCTGGAAGGGGGCCAGATCCGCCGCCAGGAGGGCCGGGGCGGTCCCGCGGGCACGGTCCTCACCGTGGAAAACCTGTTTTACAACGTGCCCGCCCGGCTCAAATTCCTGCGCCAGCCCCAAACCGAAACCGGCCACATTCACACCGCCGTCAGCCATTATGCCCTGGCCCACCCCACCATCCGCTTTCACCTGACGGCCGACGGGCGCGTGCTGTTCCAATCCACCGGCAACGGCAAGCTGCTGGACGTGCTGATCGCCCTCTATGGCCTGGAGACGGCCGAGCAGATGCTCGAGATCCAGCCCGAGGCCGAGGACGGCGCGCCCGAATCCAGCGTGACCGTCCGCGGCTTTGTGGGCGTCCCGGCGCTGCACCGCGCCACCCGCAGCCACATCGTCCTCTTTTGCAACCATCGCTGGATCCAGGACCGGTCCCTGGCCCACGCCGTGGCCCAGGCCTACCACACCCTGTTGCCCGTGGGCCGTCACCCCGTCGCCGTCGTTCTGCTCGAACTGCCCGCCGGTGAGGTCGACGTCAACGTCCACCCCACCAAGCGCGAGGTCAAGTTCCGCCAGGCCAACCAGGTGTTCAGCGCCGTGCAACGCGCCGTGCGCCGCACGCTGCTGGACCAGGCGCCCATTCCCACGGCCGGTCAGGCGCCCCGCACCTGGGCCTCGCCCGATTGGGAGCGTCGCAACAGCCTGCTGCGGCCCGAGGGCGGGATCACCAGCCAGATGGCCCTGGAGTTCTACCGCCCGCCCGATGGCCTCGACCTGGGTCCCGGCGAGGCGCCCCTGGAGCCGGTGGGACCGGTGCGCCTGCCTCTGTTGCGCGTGGTGGGCCAGGTGGGCCAGACCTACATTGTGGCTGAGGGTCCCCAGGGCATGTACCTGATCGACCAGCACGCCGCCCACGAGCGGGTACTGTACGAGCAGATGATGGCCGGCCACAGCAGCGGTTCGGTCGCCTCGCAGACGCTGCTCGAGCCCCTGCACCTGAATCTCGACCCTCAACTGGCCGCTGTGCTGGAGGAACATCTCGAGGCCCTCAATCAGATCGGCTTTGAGGTGGAGCCCTTTGGCGGCGCCAGCTACCTGTTGCGGGCGGTGCCCGCCATCCTGGTGGTGCCCGACCTGGAGGCGGCTTTGATCGATATCCTGGAGCTGTTGCGCCAGGGCGACGACCCGGTGGCCAGCCGCGCCGAAGAGCGGCTCATCGCCACCGTGTGCAAGCGGGCGGCCATCAAGGCCGGGCAGACCCTGGCGCCCGACGAGATGCAGGAGCTGATCCGCCAGTTGGAGCAGTGCGCCTCGCCGCGCACCTGCCCCCACGGCCGGCCCACCATCGTTCACTTTACCGTCGAGCAGTTGGAACGCGAGTTCGGCAGGCGCTAGGAGGCTGCCACCCCATGCCCCAAGTTCTGGTCATTGGCTCCACCGGTTGCATCGGAAACAACATCGTGCGCGCCTGCCTGGACGCTGGTTGGCCGGTGCGGGCCCTGCACCGCGCCACCAGCCCCACCTGGATGCTGGACGATCTCCCGGTGGAGCGCGTCGTGGGCGACCTGGCCGACGAGGCCTCGCTGCGAGCGGCCATGCAGGGCTGCGACCTGGTCTTTCACGCGGCCGCCTACTATCCCCTCCACTCCCTGGACCGGGAGGGGTCGCTGCGCGCCGCCGTACGCGGCATGCGCCATGTGCTCCAGGCCGCCCGCCAGGCGGAGGTCGGCCGCCTGGTCTACACCAGCTCCCTGACCACCATCGGCCCGACGGGCGAACCCGGACGGCTGGCCGACGAGGGCGATTTCTATCTGCCCGGCAGCACCGGCAGCGCCTATTTCGAGTGCAAGTGGGCGATGGAGTCCGAGGCCTGGCGAGCCGCCGCCGCAGGACTGCCCCTGGTCATCGTCAATCCCACCGCTGTGTTTGGCCCCTGGGACGCCAAACCGGCGACCGGCGAGATCCTGCTCAACGTGGCCAAGGGCCACCTGCCCGTCTGGCTCGACCTCGACGTCAACATCATCGATACCCGCGACCTGGCGCAGGGCCACCTGCTGGCCGCGCAGCGGGGCCGCCTGGGCCAGCGCTACATCCTGGGCGGCGGCAACTATCCACTGCGCCAGGCCCTGGACGTGACCGCTCAGGAGGCAGGCGTCCGCCCACCCCGCCGCCAAGTTTCCCTGGCCCTGGTGCAGCGCCTGGTGCGCGCCGGCGAGGCCCTGGGCCGCCTGCCCCTGATCCCTCCCCTGCCGTTGGAACATTTCAAGACCTTGAGCGAGTGGCGAGCGCTCAACACCGAAAAGGCCCGCACCGAGCTGGGCCTTCAGACCCGGCCTCTGGCCGAAACTGTCCGCGATGCGTTGGCCTGGTTTCGCGAGCACGGTTATTTGTGAGTCCAGGCCCGACTGACTGACAGGAGAAAGGTTTCATGCCCCCCACCGTCGACCGCTGTTTTGACCAAAAACGTCTGGTGCGCCGCAGACAGACGACGCCCCGCCATCCGCTGCGCATCTTTTCCGGCAGCGCCAACCTGCCGCTGGCCCAGGAGATCGCCAATCAGTTGGGCGTGCCGGTGGGCCGCTCGACCACCACCCACCTGCCCGACTCGGAGGTCCACGTCCAGATCGACGAACTGGTGCGCGATCAGGATATTTTTATCGTCCAGCCCTGTTCGGCGCCGGTCAACGACACCCTCATGGAGCTGTTGCTGTATGTGGATGCCTTTCGCCGCGCCTCGGCCCACACCATCACCTGTGTCATCCCCTACTTTCCCTACGCCCGCCAGGAGCGGATGGCCCGGGGGCGGGAGGCCATCAGCGCCCGGGTGGTGGCCAACTGCTTGGAGATGCTAGGTGTGGACCGCGTGGTGTTTGTCGACATCCACGCCCGCGCCATCCAGGGCTTTTTCAACATCCCGGTCGATCCCCTGTCGGCTATGGAGGTGTTGGCTTCCTATTTTGCCGACCCCCGGTTCGACGACGCCGTCATCGTCTCGCCCGACGTGGGGCGGGCCGGGTTGGCCGGTCGCTACGCCGAGTGGCTGGGCAAGCCGCTGGTGGTGATGCACAAACGCCGCGAGGGCGTCGACCAGGTTCACACCACCCACGTGGTGGGCGACGTGGAGGGCAAGATCCCGATCATCATCGATGACATCATGGCCAGCGGAAGCGTGCTCAAACAGGCCCGCGACCTGATCGAGCGGGGCGCCCGGCCCGAAGTGCACTTTTGCGTCACCCACCCCGTCCTGCTGCCTTCGGCCATGGAGCGCCTGGCGGCGATGGACGAGGTGGCCGAGTTGGTGGTCTGCAACACCATCCATCTGCCGCCCGAGATGCAGCAACCCCACACCAAGGTGCGGGTCCTGTCCATTGCCCCCCTGCTGGCGCGGGTCATCCGCTGCATCCACCGCGCCGAGTCGGTCAGCCCCATTTTGCAGCCCGCTCCGCCCCCGCCCGCCCACCCGTAGGCACGCCCGGTCCAGGGCAACCACAAGGGTTGCCCCTACAAGATCGTTCAATCCCAGCCGACTATGTAGGGGCACGGCATGCCGTGCCCATAGGCATCAACGTAAGGATGACAAGACGGAAGGCGGGGTTCACCCACCGCCGTCATGCCCGCGAACGCGGGCATCCATTCTTTGTCGCAGTGTGTGGACCCCCGTTTCCACGGGGTGACGACCAGGACGTAGGCGCCCGTAAGCGGCCAAACCCGGGCGATCACGAGGTACCGACCCCTGCGAGGCCAGCCGAAGGCCCGAGACACTCTGAAAAAGCCCTGAATGGACGGCCCAGCAATTCTCAATATGGCCCATGATTGTCCAATCTGCGTCGTGGCTTCCCTATGAAACACCGTTTTCGAGCCGCAAGTGAGAGCACAGCGCAGAACACTGGCCGTTTT
>CAYVLO010000104.1:0-9225 GCA_964452125.1 uncultured Anaerolineaceae bacterium
GCCTGCCATTCTAGCGACTGTCAGCCGAAAAGTCAAACCCTACGGTCGTCCGTTGCAGGAAAGCGACCCAAGTACAACATCCCTGAGAGCGTGGGCCACGAGCCACGGGTTTTGCGGCGCCAAACCGCCACACACCCAAGAGGACAGCAGGGCAAAAACAGAGGGAGCGAAGGTCGATCCCCGCTCCCTCTGTGGAATGTGGCCGATCCTTGCCTAATCGGCAGGCTCGTCCCGGTCGATGCGCACGGTGCATCCGCCAAACAGGGCGCCCACGGCCGCAATGGCCGAAATGAAGGGCATGTAAAAGGCCAGCAACGCGCCGGCTCCCACGCCCACTACGAGAGGGATATCCAACAGGGTCCGGTTATTGCGGGTGACGGTGATCCGCTTGGCCGTGCCTTCGCGGATGATGTCGTTGATGGTTTGGAACAGATCTTGGGCCTGGACCCTGAACTCCTCGCTCATTCCAGCCCGCGACTCGGTTGCCTCAGGCGCCTCTTCCGCACCCTCGGTGTGAACGGTTTTTTCCTCTTCTGACATGGTCCTTTTCTCCTTTTGCCAAAGCGCGAGTGCGCCTTTTGGTTCGCACTTATAATACGCAGGGCGGCATCAGAAGTTGCGGCAGAGGATGTCTTGTCTTCAGGAACCGGAGCGGCGGGCGCGGAGCCAACTCTGCCCTCTCGCCGTCAGATCGCGCAGCTCGCCCACCCGCAACAGGTAGGCGCTGCCAAAGAACACCGCGATCCCCAGCAGGGCGCCGGCTGACAGATATAGGGTGAGGGCCACCATGCCATCGCCCCAGCCAGGCCCCAGCGACGAAAAGAGAGCCAGCGTCCCCACCGTCGCCAGGGAGGCGGCCAACATCTGGAGCGAAAAGGGCTTTAGAGGCGCCAGGCGAAAATCCGGCACGCGCCGGGAAAAGAGCACCAACAGGGCCAATACCTTGGCGCCTTTGGCCAGGGCCGCTGCCAGGGCAATACCCCCCAACCCGACAAGGGGCATCAGCAGGGGGATCAGGGCCACGTTCAGGGCAAACGCCGCCACATCGGTGAGCACCGGCGTCAGGGTATCCTGCCGGGCAAAAAAGAAGGGGATGATGATCACTTCCAGGGCAAAGGGCAAAAGGGCCAGGGCATAGTAGAACAGGGGTCCCGCCGTCAGTTGGGTGGACTCGGCGGTAAAGGCGCCCCGCTCGAACAGGAGCTGGACAAAGGGCACGCGAAGAACCATCAGCCCCAGGGTGACCGGCAGGAACAGGAGTACCAGAGCCCTCACCGCCGAGGTCAGGGTGCTCGCCAACGCCTTGTGGTCGCCGCCCGCGGCCATCTCGGCCGAAAAGGGAAACAGCACCAAGCCCAGGGTATAGGGCAGGATGGTGGTCAGCGTCTCGACGATTTTGCGGGCGTAGGCCAGCGACGACACCCCGCCCACGCCCACCTGGCTGGCAAAGGCGTTTTCGACAATGGGCGCGATGAACAGGGACAAGAAGGTAGCCGCTAGCAAGGGGGCTGCCAGCCTTCCCACGGTGCGCACCGGGGCCAAGGTCAGATCCAGGGCAGGGCGCAGCCGGCCCAGCTGCTTGCGCAAACCCGCCGCCTCGATGGCCAGCTTGCCCAGGGCCCCCAGCACCGCGCCGACCATCATGGCCTGCACGCCGCCCACACTCAGCAGCAGGGCCAAAGGACCCAGCCGATAGCTGGCGTCGCCGAACACGGGGAGTACAAACCGCTTGTGGGCGTGGAGGGCGGCTGTGGTCAGGGTTGAAAGTCCCAGCAGAAACAGGGCGGGACTGGCCAGGCGGACGAGCTGCACTGCCAGGGCGCGTTGTTCGCCTTCAAAGCCCGGCGCAGCCAGGGAGATGATGGGATCGGCCAGAGCCACGCCCGCCACCGAGACGATGCCCAGCAGGATCGCCAGGACCGTGCCGCTGGTGCGGAACAACCGCCGACCATCTTCCTGAGAGGCGCGCCAGGTGCGCAGAAAAGGCGGCAAAAAGGCCGGTTTGACCACCTCGCGCAACACGATAAAGGCGCTGAAGGGCAGGCCATAGGCCACCAGATAGGCGTCGATCTCGACGCCAGTGCCGAAAAAGTAGGCCAGCAGGAGCTTTTCGAGAAACCCCAGCCCCTTGACGCCGAGCGACAACAGGGTGATCAGGGCCGTGGCCTGGAGAATGGCCTTGGACCGGTCGCTCACCGGGGCGGGTGCGCCGCTGGAGGAGAGCGCTTCCTTGCCCTCCTCTCCCCCAGCGGCAGCCCCCCGCTTTCGAGTCGGCGGGATCATTCCACCGTCACGGATTTGGCCAGGTTGCGCGGTTGGTCCACGTCGGCGCCGCGCCGCACGGCCACGTGGTAGGCCAAAAGCTGCTGGGGCAGCACTGTGAGCACCGGCGTAAGCAACGGGATCGTCTTTGGCACATAGATCACGTGATCGGCCTTGGTGGGAATAAAGGTATCGCCCTCGGTGGCGATGGCGATCACGCTGCCGTTTCGCGCCCGTACCTGCTCGATCTGGCTGATCATCTTTTCGTACACGTCGTCCTGCACGGCGATGGCCACCACCGGCATGTTCTCGTCGATGAGGGCGATGGGGCCGTGCTTCATCTCGCCGGCCGGATAGCCTTCGGCGTGAATGTAGCTGATCTCTTTGAGTTTGAGGGCGCCCTCCAGGGCAATGGGATAGTTGATGCCCCGGCCCAGGAAGAGAAAATTCTGCCGTTTGAAGTACAGCGCCGCCAACTCTTCGTATTCCTGCCCATTGTCCAACACATCGCCAACCAGCTTGGGCAAGGCAATCAGGGCGTCCAAGAACGCGTGCATCCGGCTGGGGGACAGGGTCCCCCGCACCTGACCCAGATAAAGGGCCAGGAGGAACAGGTCCACCAGCGACGAGGTAAAGGCTTTGGTGCTGGCCACGCCAATTTCGGGCCCGGCGTGCATATAGATCACTCCGTCGGCCATGCGGGCGGCCTGACTGCCAATGGTGTTGACGATGCTCCACAGCAAGGTACCCTTGGCTCGAGCCTCTTCCATGGCCGCCAGGGTGTCCACCGTCTCCCCGCTCTGGGTGATGGACAGCACCACCGTATCGTGGTTGATGAGGGGGTCCCGATAGCGGAATTCAGAGCTGTAATCCACCTCGACCGGAATGCGGGCCAGCGACTCGATCAGGAATTTGCCCACCAGGCCGGCGTGATAGGAGGTGCCGCAGGCCACAATGACGATCTTTTTTAGGCGGTCCACCTGCTCCGCCGTCAGGTGCAACTCGTCCAGGCGCACCTGACGACTCTCGAAATTCACCCGGTCGCCCAGGGTGTGGGTCAGCGACAGGGCCTGCTCATAGATCTCTTTTTGCATAAAGTGGCGATACTCGCCCTTGACCGCTGCCACCGGATCCCAGGGAATGACGGTGGGATCCTTCTGGAGCGGACGGCCTTCCAGGTCGGTAAAGACGGCCCCCTCGGCGGTGACCACCGCCATTTCACGGCTGTCGAGGTGGATCATCCGCTGGGTGTGCTCCAGGATGGCCGGAATGTCGGAGGCGATAAACATCTCGCCGTCGCCAAGGCCCACGGTCACGCCGCCGGCGTTGCCCAGGCGGGCCGTCACAATCCGATCTGGTTCCTGGCTGCTGATGACGGCAATGGCATGGGCGCCCTCGATCAGGCCAAGGGTCCGCCGCACGGCGGTCGCCAGATCGGCGCCTTCCTGCATGAAATCCTCGATCAGGTGGACGATGGCCTCGGTGTCGGTTTCGGAAGAAAAGCGGTGCCCTTTTTCCTTCAAGGTCTGGCGCAGCGCGCGATAGTTTTCGACAATGCCATTCTGTACCAGCACGATGCGCCCGGTACAGTCGATGTGGGGGTGAGCGTTGGTTTGGGAAGGCTTGCCGTGGGTGGCCCAGCGGGTGTGGCCGATGCCTATGGTGCCAGCCATCGACTGGGTCTCGAGCAGGGCGCCGAGATTGACCAACTTGCCCTTGTCGCGACAGACAGAAATCTGTCCGCCCTGGATGACGGCGATACCCGCCGAATCATAGCCCCGGTATTCGAGGCGCTTCAATCCTTCAAAGACGATGGGGGTCGCCTGCCGCGGCCCCACATAGCCGACGATGCCGCACATTTTCCATTCCTCCTGAGAACAAGTGTGGCCCAGCCGCCCCCCATGCGTCAACAGACCGGACCAACCGGCCCTGGATAGGGGTGGCTACGGGATGGGTGGCCAATGCGCTTGCCTTTTGGGCCGCCGATTGCTCGACGGGTTTGTCGGGGCGCTTACCTTCAGGAGGGGAAGATACGAACCTGGCCGGGTCCGGGAGGCATCCGCTGATCTCTCGATTTTCCGCCCAGCCATCCCTGGATGGCGGGCGTTGGTCCCGCCTTGCGACGGGCAACCTCCTCCTCGTCAACCTTGCCCCGCTGTGGGGCAAGGCCCATGCGCTGTCTTCCCCGAATAATCGTTTGCCGACTGTTGGTCCGTCGGCCTTCCGGGTGCCTCCTTTGTTCCCACTTTACCATGAAGCGGCCCTTTTGGCAAGCCGGTACCCTGGATCTTTAGCAATTCGCAGTAGGACCCACGCGAACCCCATAATGCTCCCGGTAGCGCGCGGGATCGCGTGCAACCTGTGGTTGCTAGCCGCGCATGGGCAGCAGATGGGACCTAAATGGCGATCCAGGCCGAGAAAATGGGCAGGGGCGTACTCACGAACTGCCAAAATGAGAATGGCTGACACATCGAGAATTCAAGTTGACGCCCAGGAAAATCAGAGTATAATCGAAGGGCCGCCACCATTGGCGAGCATATCGACGAAACGAGGAGGTTTCTGGGCCATGGTTATCATCACGGACGATTGCACCGAATGCGGCTCTTGCGCCGAGATCTGTCCACAGGAAGCGATCAGCCAGGGCGATGGCAAATACGTCATCGACCAGGATGTGTGCATCGAATGCCTGAGCTGCGTGGACGAATGCCCCAACGGAGCTATCATCGAACAATAGCTCAAGAAGGCAGAACCCCCGGGTCCCACATGGATACCCGGGGGTTTCTTTTTTGTTTCCGGTGGGGCTTGTATTAGACGGCCTGGCAACCCCGTTGGAAAGCCTGGAGGTTGAGAGCCCGATGAGGGACAGGCACCCGTTCTTCGATGATCTGTTGCCAGGTTTCCTGCGGCACCTCCAGAAAAGTAGACAGGGCGCCGAGCAACACCACGTTGGCTACCCGCGAATTGCCCAGTTCCTGGGCGATGGCTTCGCCCGGCACGACGACCATGCGGTCGGTAATTTGACGATACACAGCTTCCAGCTCTGCCTGGCTGGGGTAGTGGGCCCCCCCCGAGGTGACCGTGATGGGCTGGATGATCTGCTGATTCACAATGGCCACCCCTCCCGGCTTCAAAAACTCTACATAACGGATCGCCTCCGCCTCCTCGAAGGCCAGCAGGTAATCGGCCTCCCCCAGACCGATAAGGGGCGAATGGACCCGTTGCGGGTGCCAGCGGACGTGGGTGTTCACGCTGCCACCCCGCTGGGCCATGCCGTGCACTTCGGACTTTTTCACGTCGAATCCCGAGGCCAGAGCGACCTCGGCCAGGACGCTGCTCGCCAGGATGGCGCCCTGTCCACCGACGCCCGCCAACATGAAATTGATGCCTTTTCCATTCATGAGTTCCTCCCTGCCGGGGATTCGGACCCATCCGCTGCATCGATCTGATCGCGGAACAGGATCGCCTTGCGGGGGCAGACCTGAGCACAGACCTCACAGCCCGTGCACAACGAGGCGTCGATCAGCGCTTTGGGTCGCTGGGTTTTGGCGTCCAACTCGTCGCTCTTGAAAATAGCAGGGCAGCCGATGCGGAAGCACATGGTGCAGCCGTTGCACCGGTCGGCGACCACCTGCAAGGGCTGCCACTCTTTGCGGCTGCTGGGCAGCAGGGCGCAGGGCGCTCGGGCGATGAGGACGCAGGGGCCTTCCGCCTGGAGGTACTCCTTAAAGGTCTCGTCCAGAGCTTTGACGTTGAAAGCAGGCACCGTCTTGACCTGATCGATGCCCAGGGCGCGGACGATCGGTTCCAACTCCAGGGGAGGAACCTCTTTCATCTGCAGGGTATAGCCGGTGCCGGGGTTCTGCTGATGGCCGGTCATGCCCGTGATCCGGTTGTCAAAGATAATGGTGATGACATTGCTCCGGTTGTAGGTCACATTGGCCAGGGCCGGCATGCCGCTGTGGAAAAAGGTGGAATCACCGATGACGGCTACCATCCGCTCGCCGACCTGAGCCTGGGCCGCGCCGTGGGCCACGCCGATGCCGGCGCCCATACAGCCGCAGGTGTGGATGGCCGAAAGGGGCGGCAGCAGGCCCAGCGTATAGCAGCCGATGTCGCCGGTGACGGCCACCTTGCGCTTGCTCAAAATGTGGAACATCGCCCGATGGGGGCAGCCGGGGCACAACACCGGCGGGCGGGGTGGGATCTCGGGCAGTTCCACCGGGGGCGCCGCCACCCGCGCCGATTCGGGCAGCAGCCCGGCGGCGATGGCGCTCTCGCGCACCACTTGAGGGTTGAATTCGTCCCAGGCAGGAAAGATGCTCTTGCCCTCGCAGGCAATGCCCATCAGCTTGATCTCTTCTTCGAGGAAGGGGTCCAGCTCCTCGATCACGATCAGGCGATCCACCTTGCTGGCAAAATCGCGGACCAGGCCTGGCGGCAAGGGGTAGGACATGCCCAGGCGCAGGATCGAGGCTCGAGGAAAGACCTCGCGGGCGTACTGGTAGGCCACGCCGCAGGTGACGATGCCAAGATCGAGATCGCCCCATTCCACCCGGTTGAAGGCAAAGGTCTCGGCAAATTGGGCAATTTGGCCCGTGCGCGCCTCGATCACCCGGTGTTTTTTGCGGGCATTGGCTGGCACCATCACGTACTTGGCCGGGTCCCGCGGAAAGTCCTCGCGCGTAGGCGGTACCTGCCGCTGCTCGCCCAGTTCCACCACCGTGCTCGAGTGGGACAAGCGGGTGGTCAGTCGCAAAAAGACCGGGGTGTCAAACTGCTCGCTCAGGTCATAGGCGGCGATGGTCAGGTCTTTGGCCTCCTGACTGTCGGATGGTTCGAGGCAGGGAATGCGCGTGAACTTGGCGTAGCGACGGTTGTCCTGTTCGTTTTGCGAAGAGTGCATCGAAGGGTCATCGGCCGTGACGATGACCAGCCCGGCCTCGATGCCCGTAATCGAGGCGTAAAAGACCGAATCGGCAGCCACATTGACGCCCACGTGTTTCATGGTGGACAGGGCCCGTCGACCCGAATAGGCCGCGCCCACGGCCACATCGACGGCGACCTTTTCGTTGGTCGCCCATTCGGCATAGACGTTGGGATAGCGTGCGAAATTCTCCAAAATCTCGGTGCTGGGAGTACCGGGGTAGGCCGAGGCGACGGCGACGCCGGCCTCCCAGGCCCCCCGGGCCACCGCCTCGTTGCCCGATAACAGCTTTTTCACAGTGCTCACCTCCATTGGTGCTCTTGATTATACCAGATTCACAAAAGGCCTCAAAATCGCGACCGAGGTGGAAAAGCTGCAAAATTGGGCGGACGGGGCGATTCTCTGCCCACCCTTTTTGTCAGCGCCGATCAAAGCAGGTATAATGATCTCGGCATGCTCTACCCAACCATCCGCTCCAGGATCGATCTACGAGGAGGTTCCAGCATCGATGACCGCTTCTCCCTTTGTCAAGTGGGCTGGCGGCAAGGCCCGGCTCCTGGCCCAGTACGAACCCCACTTTCCTGCGAGCATGGGCCGCTATATCGAGGCGTTTGTCGGGGGAGGGGCGGTCTTTTTCCACTTGCATCGCCAGGGGCGCTTGCAGGGCAAGCCGGTATTCCTGATGGATCATTTGGAGGAACTGATCAACAGCTACCGCGTCATCCAGCATGATGTGGAGGAGCTGATCGCCGCCCTGGCGATGCACGATCGACACAAGGCCGATGCCGACTATTACTACGAGGTGCGCGCCTGGGACCGGGCGACGACCTACGCCCACCGGACCGACGTTGAGCGGGCGGCCCGCTTTCTCTTTCTCAACCGCGTGTGCTACAACGGGCTGTATCGGGTGAACCGCAAGGGACAGGCCAACATGCCCTTTGGCCGCCACCGCAACCCCAAGGTATGCGATGCTGCCAACCTGCGCGCCGTCCACAAAGCGCTGCAAGGGGTGACCTTGCTGGTCGCCGATTTTGAGCATTGCCTGACCCTGGCTGAACCCGGCGATCTGGTCTACTTTGACCCACCCTACCACCCCCTTTCGTCCACGGCCAACTTTACCAGCTATACGCGCCGGAGCTTTGGCGTCGAGGAGCAGCAGCGCTTGGCCCAGGTCTTCCGGCAGTTGGATCGGCGCGGCTGCCACGTAATGCTCAGCAATTCGGCCACCGATCTGGTACAAGAACTCTATCGGGACTATCCCCAGGTGACGGTGCAGGCCCCCAGGCCGATCAACTCGGACCCCACCAAACGGGGCGCTGTGGGCGAGCTCCTGGTTAAAAACTGGCGCTGACCCCCCATCTTGGGCACCCGCGAGGGGTGTTTATAGACATGAAGTTAAGGATGACGAAAAGGCAGCAGGCCCCGCTAGCTTCCGTCATGCCCGCGCAAGCGCCTGTGTACCCACAGGCAGCATCCACTCTTTGTCGTACATGTATGGGCCCACGCTTCCGCGGGGGCGACGGCCTCGGTTATGTCCCTGCAAGGCTTTTTGCCGAGCTTCCTACGAACCCGTGCGCCTATCGATTGCTCCTCAAGGTGTTTGTGCGCAACGGCACTCGCAAGGGTTGCTCCTACGGTTGTGTCGTCACCCGGGAAGCACCCGCTGGCGTCGGTTTCTAGAGCCTGTTATGCATTTTGCACCATGAAAGTGACGAACCGATGAGCCAGCATCATGGCAAAGGCTACAAAATGCAGTCCGGCCAGCGTCTCCGCCAAGCGTTCATAGTCGCGGACGAGGCGGCGGAAGCGCGTCATCCAGCCGAAGCTGCGTTCGACCACCCAACGACGAGGCAACAGCACGAAGCCACGCTTGGCCGTCGGAAGCTTGACGACTTCGAGACGAATGCCATGCTCCTCAGCAGCGGCAGCAGCCTTGTCGCCGGTGTAGCCCTGGTCCACGAACGCGATTTCGACCGAGTCACCCGTCACCTCTTGGATCTGCTTGGCCAGTTCGCCGACCTGCGCTCGGTCCTGCTCGT
>CAYVLO010000105.1:0-9099 GCA_964452125.1 uncultured Anaerolineaceae bacterium
GAGTCGACGGATAGCGAGTTTGTTGATAGCTGTGAGTCTGGTGGGATGGATCCTTCCTGTTTTCGGTACAACCTCTCAGGCGCAGGCCACGGGGGGTGCCGGGATGCGTGGCTTTTCCGTGGCCATCGGCGCCAGTGGAGAGCCCTGGGCGGTGTGGTCGGTCGATTCCGGCCAGAGTAGCGACCTGTATTACAGCCGGTGGAGCGGCGATCAGTGGTTGCCTGCCCGTTCTCTCCATGTCGATGCAGTCACCTGGGATAGCTTTCCCAGCCTGGCCGTTGCCGCCGATGGTACGCCCTGGGTGGCGTGGACGTCGGCCGACGAGACACAGGGGCGTCTTTACATCAGCCGCTGGGTCGGATCGCGGTGGTCGACTCCGGTCGAGGTCCCCACGGGCGCCGGCTCCCGACCTCAACAGGCGGCCCTGGCCGCGGCGCCCGATGGAGGGTTCTGGCTGGCATGGGTGGGCTTTGACGGAAACGATACGGAAATCTATGCCAGCCGCTGGGATGGTCTGACCTGGTCGACGCCCGAAAGGGTGGGCGATGACGATGCGGACCCTCTGGCCTACGATACCCATCCTCGGTTGGCGGTGGGTGAGGACGGCGTGGCCTGGCTGGTGTGGGTCAGTTCGGAGGGGTTGTACGACGATGTGGTGATGGCCAGCCGTTGGGATGGTCGAGGCTGGTCTCCCGAGGTGGCGGTCAGCGCGCCGGATGGGACCCCCGACGTCTGGCCCTCCCTGGCCCTGGATGCCCAGGGCCAACCCTGGGTGGCCTGGCAGGATCTATTGGACCTGAGCGCCGAAGGCCGGTGGCGCATTTTCGTCTCCCGCTGGCAACCCGAAAGCCGCGCCTGGACGCCTGAGGAGATGGTTTCATCCCCGGCAACGCTGGCTATCCACGAGGAACGAACCAGCCTGTCTTTCGACGCAGCCGGTGTTCCCCACCTTGCCTGGAAGGTTTCGGGCGCTGCCACAGGCATCGCCTATGCTTCGTGGCAAAATGGAGCCTGGACACAGGCGGCCTGGGCGGCAGAAAAGGTCAATGCCGAAGCGCTTGTGCTCTTGGCGACGGAGAGCCCTTGGCTCGTTTGGCCTGATCTCGATTCATTGCAGGCGGTTCCTATGGCCGAGCGGCGACTGAACAAAGGGCTCTCGCCCTTGCCTGATGTTTTGCCTATGGCCGAGATGACTCCAGCCTCTGCGGTTGTGGTCAATCGATTTGGCGCCTGGGGGGATAGCATCACATTGGGGTCCTATGACGATCCCGTGGGCTCAGGGAATCCGGTCGGCCCTTATCCCGGCCGCTTGGAGGAGAAACTGGATACCCGATACGCCCCATCAGAGATGTTCAACAAGGGCGTCAACAGCGAGACAACCGGCATGCTCCTGCATCGCATTGTAAATGAAGTGAGCGCACTGGCACCCAACTTTGTGCTGATCATGTCGGGCACCAACGATGTTACCCGTGCGATTCCTCCCAGCAAAGTGGCGTCCAACCTAGCGATCATCATCGACGGCTTGAAGCGCCTCAACAGAGAGCAGGGGTGGTCTAGCTATATCTGGCTTGCCACACTAATTCCGCGCATGGACTCGTTAAACAAAGACACCGAAGTCCAGAATGAATACATCCGGTCGGTAGCCATCACCAAGCGCGTGCTGCTGGCCGATCAGTGGGCGGCTTTCAACGCCCACCCCGATTGGCCGAGCCTGATGTGGGATAGGGTGCATCCCAATGGAGAAGGGATGCAGCTTTTGGCTGACACGTTTTATCGGCGGCTTTTGGAGCAGCACAGTTGGGTCAACGAAGAGACAGTGCCGCCCGTCACCTGGGTCGAGCCCCTGCCCGCGCAGAGCCTGTGCGGTGACGTGGAGGTTCACTGGGACGGGACCGACAACCTGAGTTATGTAACGAGCTTTGACGTCCAGTGGCAATTGAGCGGCGGCCCCTGGACCGATTGGTTCGTGGCGACCCAATCGCAGAGTGGGATCTATGAGAGTGACGCCTTTGGCTCGGACGTGGCCTTCCGGGTGCGGGGGCGGGATGTGGTCGGCAATCAGAGCAACTGGAGCGCGGCCGTGTCTACCAAGATCTGGGACGATGGCCCCCCCCAGGATGTGCAGGTGGTGGGTCTGCCCGCAGCGCAAAAAGCTCCCTTTGATGTGAGATGGTCGGCGGTAGACTTGTGCAGTTCGGTGACGGCCTACGACGTTCAGTGGCGTGTCGGCTTGGATGGGGTGTGGCAGAGCTGGTTGACCTCCACGGCAAACACCAGCGCCACCTTCGATCCCCCATCCGATCCCCCATCGCCCGAGTATGGCAAGGCCTATTACTTTCGCGTCCGGGCGCGCGACGAGGCGGGCAACTGGAGCGAGTGGTCGCCTGAGGCCTATACCTACCTGGCCCGCTACGTGGTCGAGGGGGGCGTGTTCAACGTCCGGCACCAGCCTGTCCTCAAGTCTACGGTGCAGATGCCCGGCTCGCTGGCGGTGATCTATCAATCCAGCCGCTACGCAGCCTATGTGGCCGAGGATGGCCCGTACGATCTATCGGTCAGCCGTGCGGACTATGGCGCGTGGCCGGCCATGCGTGGCATCACCGTCACGGCCGATCTGGACGGCCTGGATCTGATCCTCCCATCTCTCGACAACGTGGTTGAGGATGGCGGCTTTGAGACGGGAAGTTGGGGGCAGTGGCAGGTCACGGGCACGGCGACGCCGACGTTTAGCGCCGACGCGCGCTCGGGCAACTGGGCGGCCTTGCTCGGCGGCGGCGCGGGGACCGAATCAAAGTTGAGTCAGACCCTCGCGATCCCCACCAGCCTGACCGATCCGACGCTGTCGTTTATGGCGCGGTTGGACGACGACGCCGCTGGCAGCGGCACGCTGCGGGCTGAGCTGGAGGGGACCACCGCCGTTGTGACCAGCACGGTGCCGGCGGGTGGGTGGGTGCACGTCTGGCTGCCCATTGAGGAAGATTTGGGCGGGCAGAGCGTGACGTTGACCTTTTCTGTGGTGGATGCGCCCCCGCTGCGCCTGGATGAAGTGAGTGTGGGATCGGCCCTGAAGGGTGGTTCCTGGGTGTACTTGCCGGCGGTCATGCGCATGGTTGTGCCATGAGCTTGGGCGCCTGGTTTGCCCGCCTGCCCAGTGGAGTGGCCCGGGCGCTGCTGCCGCTGCTCCGTTATCTCAATCTGATGCGCGCGTTGGAGATGCGCTGCCTTGCGCCCTGGACCCAAAAGGTTGAGGGCTGGCGCGTCCTCGACGTGGGGTGTGGGCATGGGATCTATTCCCTGGACCTGGCCCGACGCGGAGCTGGGCTGGTGGGCTGCGATTTGCAGCGGCCCTCGTTGGCGGCGGCCACTCAGATGGCTCAGGGCTTGGATCTGAACGGGCGCTCGCTCTTTGTCGCCGCCGACGGCTCCCGGCTTCCCACGGCGGATTCGAGTTTCGACCTGGTCGTCTGCAATTGCGTGTTGGAGCACATTGTGGACGATCAGGGCGCTTTGACATCGATGGTTCGGGCGCTGCGACCGGGAGGGCTGTTGTATTTGGCAGTGGACAGCGCCGAACACGGGCTGGTGCTTGGCTTCTTGGATCGCCTGCCGCCCGGGCTCAAATCCCTTGTTCTGCGACCAGAGATTGCATCCGCGCCCAGCGTGTCCGAGGGCCTGGCAGCTCGGCTGGATGAGCTGTACTCTGTTCTGCGTCGCTATCACCGTGATGAGCTGGCATCAGCCTTGTCTGCACTGGGAATGACCGTACTCGACAGTCGCCCGTATCTGACGGGCGTTGGGGCCGCACAGTACGAGGCGGTGCACATTTTCAAGGGGTTGAGCGCGTCTCAGGGCTTGGGGCGGTGGTTCTACATGGCTTCGTCGCTTCTCGTATATCCATTTGCCGCGCTTTCAGACAAGCGGCGGCACGCGCCGGGCTACGGGCTGGCTTTGGTTGCCCGCAAGGAAAGACCGGCGGACAGATGAAAGCCCTGTCGTCGAGCGGGCCTGCTCCCCCGCGGGGTGGTTCACAGCCAGAGAGGCCGTCGTCTCTGTCGGTTTTCGGGTATGCCTTGGGCTTTTTGGCCCTGGCTGTGGGGTTCCTCCTGCGCCTGTCCTATGCGGAGCACGCTAGCCCCTACATCGACGAGTTCACGACTCTGTGGGCCGCCCAGCGGGTGGTGGAGACGGGATTGCCCCAGTTTCCAACAGGCGCTGTGTACACTCAGGGGTTGATCTACACCTACCTCGAAGCCTTGGCCCAGGTTACCGGAGGAGCCTCAAATATCCTGTGGGCCCGCCTGCCCAGCTTGGTTCTCGGGGTAGCTTCCTTGGCCTTGACGCTCTATGCGGCCCGGCGCCTGTTCCAGACAACGCCGGTGGGGTTGGCAGCTCTTTGGCTGGCCTTGGACGGCGAGGCCATTGTGTGGGGTGGGCGCGTTCGGACCTATGCCCTACTACAACCCGTTTTGTTGGCAGCCTTTTTGGCCTGGTATTATGGAGCCGTCGTGGACGATCGCCCTCGCCTTCGCTGGTTGGCCATCCTTTTCTTGTTGGTGGCGCTCGTTGACCAACCGGTCACGTTGCTGATTTTGCCCCCCCTTGCCCTTTTGGCTTTGGCCGCGCGGGGAGGGTCTTGGCTCCGGCAGCCTGTGGTCTGGCTCCAGGCTGGCGTGGTGGCATTGGCATTGCTGGCCCGGTGGGGGTTGTACCAGATGATGGTACCGGCAGGGGCCGTGGTGGCAGGTGAAACGCGCTCGTTTGTGGATCTGTTTCGCCCTTTTGCCGATTGGCAGATCGTGGCGTCGTTCTTCACCGAGCCGAGCCGCTTGATCCCCACACTCTTTCTCGTGGGGGGGGTGTTTGGGCTCATGATGAGGCCCAGATCCATGGCTGTGTCATGGAAAAAGCCAGTGGCAGCTTTGGCGTGGACTCTAGGTGTAGTCGCGTTGGAAATGTTGGTTGTGGTCGAAGCATCGTGGCGTCATCCCCGCTATATGTACCCCCTGTTGCCCCTGCTCTTCTTGGGCGGCGAGGGAGTGGCCGTGCCGGCTTTGCGCAACCTGGCTTCCCGGGTCCCACGGGCGCCGTTTCGCCGTTTGTTGGCCGCCCTCACAGCGGTGGTGGCACTGGGTAGTGTGTGGATGGCCTACCCGGGCGCCTCTTCGGCTGCGAACCGCGATGAATGGGGCTATGATCGGGCGATGAGGTTCGTCGGTGATGGCTGGAGCGAGGGTGATGCCCTGGCAACCATCGCCCCGGCAGCGGCCTTGGTGATTCTGGATCGCTGTGACTATTTGGCGGTGGAGGAGGGGGGCGTGGCGCTTGCCATTGAACGAGAGGGCCAAACGCTCGACGGCTGGACGGGATTGCCCGTGATCGACTCTGCTGAGGCGCTTGCGCAGGCGCTCGATGCCCATTCCCGCCTCTGGTTTGTGGTCGATGAGATGCGCCTGAATCGCCACTTTGGGCCAGAGTTTTCGGCCCTGTTGTGGGAACGTTTTGACCTGGTCGCCTTTGAGCGAGGGACGCTGGTGTTTCGCTCCCGGCCTGCCGAGGAACCGGCTGCCATTGATCGTGCCATCGACATCGATTTTGCCGGTCAACTACGTCTGGTGGGCTATGCCCTGAGCGACGATAGGCCAGGCCCCGGCGATACGGTCACCGTTCTCCTTCGTTGGCAGCCCATGGCCCCTCGGGGTGAGGTGGTTGCTTTTGTTCACATGATAGACCGGTTGGGCCAGGGGCTGGCGGGCCATGATGCTCCTCCGCTCGGCGGATTGTATCCTGTGGGCCGTTGGCCCCAGTTGGCACGCACCCCTTCTTTTCCCGACCGCCACGCGTTGACTTTGCCAGACGGTCTGCCACCCGGCCAGTACCTGCTCCAGGTAGGCCTATACCGACCTGGGACGTTAGAGCCGGTGGGGGAACGCGTGACGTTGGATTTCCTGTGGGTGGGTGGGCAAGCCATGGACGTGCCCGTGGGCTCGGAGGTGGCCCGCTTTGGGGAGGCGGCAACCCTTCATTTGCTGGGATTGGAAGGGAGCTTTGTGCCGGGCGGGCTGATACAGCTACAATTGGCGTGGCAGGTAGGTTTGGGTTTTGATAAGGATTATACGCTCATGTTGCATTTGCTGGATGAGCGCGGTGAGATCGCCCAGCAGTGGGATGGACCCCCGATCGGTGGATGGGTGCCTACCTCTTTTTGGAAGCCAGGAGAGATCTTGGCCGATCAGATTGCGCTGGATTTGAGCCCGATGCTGGCTCCAGGACACTACCGGCTTGTGACCGGTCTCTATCGCCAGGATGGAGCTCGCTTGCCCCTCGACGATGGCAGCGACTCGGTTGAACTGGCCGCCTTTGAGTGGAAACCATGACCGAATTTCGGCAAAAGCCTTCAGTGTCGTCTCCTGCGCAAGCTCGGGCCTATCAGTCGGCGACCCTTGCTCGAGGCCTGCGAGGAAATGTGTTGCGTCACATGGAACGGGTCAGCGGTGGGCACACCCTGTTTCCTTTCCTTTGGCAGGGGTTTGTGTTCAATCTGTTGGGTTGGGCGCCGACCGTGGCGGGCTCTGTGTTGCGGGGAGTGATGTATCGCAGCGTGTTGGAGCGAGCCGGTTCCGGGTGTTTTATCGAAAAGGATGTACAATTCCAGGTGCCGCGCCGTATTCGCCTGGGGCAACGGGTGATGATCGGCCAGGGCTGCTTTCTGGATGCCCACTCGATGACTGGCCAGATTGTCCTTGGCGACGACGTGTGGTTGTCGCGAGGATGCTATGTCATCGCCTACCGTGATGCCACCGTGCAGATCGATGATCGGGCCTATATCGGTCATCGCTGTCTCTTTTATGGGCATGGCGGCATCCAGATTGGCCAAGACGCACTCTTGGCCAATGATGTGCAGTTGATCTGCGGCAATCACACCTTTTCCCGCCGAGATCTGCCCATTCGCGCTCAACCCACCATAGAGCGTCCCATTGTGATAGAAGAGGATGTGTGGCTGGGATCCTCGGTCATCGTCCTGGGTGGGGTGACGGTGGGCCGGGGCTCGGTGGTAGGCGCGGGGGCTGTGGTGACACAGGATCTACCGCCCTATAGTATCGCGCGGGGCGTGCCAGCGCGTGTTGTGGGCAGTCGGAGCGATGAACAACTTTAAGCGCATTGCCAACCATCCAGCCATCAAAATTGGATATTTCGTGGTTCTGGTGGCGGCCGCAGCCTATTATCTCTACCGCTGGCAAGATCGCTTGCCCGAGTTGGTACAACAGGTGCAGCCGGGCTGGTTGCTGGCTGCCCTGGGAGTCACCTTGGTAGCGGCCCTGGTCTACAGCCTGATCCAGTACACGATCTATCGTACCCTTGGCGCAGCGGTGTCGTACACGACGACATTCCGCATCATCGCGATCTCTCAGTTGGGCAAGTATCTGCCGGGCAAGGTGATGTTCGTCGGCAACTATTACCTGCTATCGCGAGAAGCGGGGATCGGAAATCTTCAGGTTGGCACCAGTTTCGTTATCTCGCAGGCATTGTGGATGCTCACGGCAAGCCTGTGCGCGCTGCCCGTACTAACCCTCTTGGATCCTGTCTTGAGATATGCGGCCGTGTTGGCGCCCGTTGGATTGCTGTTGTTGATCCATCCACGGTTCTTGGCATGGCTGTTGCAGCTAGGCCGCCGCCTGGTGGGCCAGAGCCGGGGAGCGGCCGTGCAATTGCCAGAGGGGCTGGAAACCAGTTTTTATCTTCGGGTGGCCTTTCTTTATCTGATAAATTGGGCCTTGGCCGGGTTCGGCGTCTGGTTCTGTTTGCGGGCAATCAACCCTTTGGGCAGTGATATCCTTCCGCTGGCTGTAGCGTCGGTATCATTAGGCACTGTAGTGGGCTTGCTGGCGCTTTTTGCGCCGGTAGGCCTTGGCATTCGGGAAGGGCTCGGCGCCCTCATTCTGGCTCCGGCCATTGGCGCCGATGTGGCCTTGCTCGGGCTGATGCTGCTGCGTGGCATCACCGTCCTCGTCGATCTGTCGCTGGCCGTGGCGGGTATGGCCTTTCGTCCGCAGCGACACGGCTTTTGACCCGGTTTGACTTTCCGTGGTATAATCCGATTGCTCCGCCCGATAGAGAGGAGGTTGTTTGATGAACGCCAAGATCGCCCATGTAATCCGGCGGTCACTTTCCGTCGGACTTTTTCTTGCCCTCTCGTTGATTCTGCTGGCTTCCTGGTCCATCCAGGCCGAGGACTCGATGCTGAGCGCCGATCTGTCGCTTGTCCAGTACGAGATCGCGTTGGATGGCGTGCCTGGCCCACTGCAGGTTGTGCTTCCTGAAGGATTCGAGTACGCTGGTCTGGCGCCCGGCAGTGATCTCAAAGCAGAACCAGCCATCGAGGCAGATGGAAGGACCGTCGTGTGGCAGGGTCCCTTTGAGGGGATCCATGTTGTCCGTTTCTGGTTGGCCTCCCTGGGGCCAGCCCTCATCGTCGATTCGCTGCCGGTTTCTGGGGCAGGTGACGCGGTGCGCGTAGAGCCGACGGTGGTTGCGCCTCTTGCCGGCGACGAGGAGGCCGCCATCCTGGCGTCGGGCTCGGCGGTCAACCTGTCCAAAACGGTCTACCCTGAGCTGCTCTCGTCGAATCCGGCCAGTTGGTGGGTCGCCTATACGGTAACTTTTACCAATACCGAGGCATCGCCTGTGGTGCTGGAACGGATCACCGACACGTTACCGACTGGCTTTTTGTATGGGAACCAGGGGGCCAACGACGAAGTGGGCCCGCCGGTGGATGACGAAGAACCGGAAATTGTGTGGGAAAATGTCACAATTCCGGCTGGTGAAACCAAAAAGCTCCAATATCTGGTGCGGGCTGCGGAACGGCCTGGCGTATTTGTAAACTCGGTTGTCGCTCAATCGGGAGCGAACGTTTTTGGGCCTGTCCATGCGACCCTGACCGTGGAGGGCAAAGCCACGTTTCTTCCGATGGTGGCGCGAAACTATCGGCCGCCCAGGCCCGTGTGGCAGCTTGCCAAAAGCGTCAATCCCCAGCAAGCATCCCCTGGGGAGCAGGTCCAGTACACCGTTCAGATCCAGAATGCCGGAACGGCAGCCGGAACG
>CAYVLO010000106.1:0-9093 GCA_964452125.1 uncultured Anaerolineaceae bacterium
CCTGGGTGTTGATCCTCACCAAGCCCAACTCCTGCTGTGAGCTGAGGCTGGCTTCAATCGAATCCATCAGCAGTGTGTCGCCAAAAAGCGCAATCTTTCTTTTCTTTGCCATGCTATCCCATACCTCTGCAATCATGTAGGGTACCCCTACGTACCCCTCAGCAGCAAGTCTCTGCTGCAAATCGGCTAGTGCCCCCCGTGGCCCGACCCGCCATGCTGCGAGTTGCCTCCCGAGCCGCCGTGGCTGCTGGGCGAGCGGCCCCCACCCGAAGCCTCCTGCCCGCCCTCGGTTCCACCAATGTCCGAGTCCGTCCCTCCGGCCCCATGTTCGGATCCAGCTACGTTGCCTTGCTCGCCTTCCCCCGCGCCGCCATTGACGGGCGAACCGGTATCTGCCGAACCGTGCGGGTCTTGATTGCCACCGTTGGATGCCAGCCCGCCAGCATGCAAGTCGTGCCCCCACGCCACCACCCGATCAGGGTTCAATCGTCCCGCCGAGTTACCCTGCGATTGGCGGCCCACCTGGAAACAGGCACTCTGGCCATCGCCACTCCCATCGCGATCCCGATCCCGCAAGCGGATGGTCTCAGGCGTCCACTCGTCATCGGGGCCTGCCGCCACTCCCGCCAAGAACCGGTGTTGGTTCTGCGCTCGAGACATTATCTGCGTCACGCCTGCCGACAGGGCAAGGGAGAATCGGGGGTGCGCGCCGTCGGCGGTGGCTACCGCGGTCTCAAAGGCTCTCGCCGAGCCCACCGAATCCCCGCGCCCCGGCTGTACCAATGGCACCCTTTCGGCCGATAGAACTGCCGTCTTTGCAGCAACCGGTTCAACCTGGCCCTCAAGTGTCTGCCACATACCCCCATAGCGATCCGCCAACGCCTGCCTCAATGGATAGAGAGGGCTTCCCTCCTGACTGACTGCCGCGGTTTGGCCCACCCCGACGATCAGCGCTAGGACCACAACAGTCGCCAATGCGCTCATCATCCGCCCCCAGTTCATCTGCCAGGCCGGTCTGTTCACCCGCTGCCGGCTTGTTCGCATACGTGCTGCCTCATCGAGGAACCGCTGCCGGCCCACAGACAATTGCTGCGGCGGAACTGGAGGAGTACCAAACCGCGACACTATCTGGCTGATATAGACGAGCGATGTAAGATCGCGATCAGCTCTCGTGCCCCGCGCCGCTTGTTGCAGCGACTCCTCGAACCGATTTGCCTCGCTCCTTCTCATAGGGGTCCTCTCCCTCCAACAACTTTTGGAGACGCCGAATGGCTCGGTACTGGAGCAGTTTGATCGAGCCCTCGCTTTTTCCCAGCAATTTTCCAACGTCGGAAATCGGCAGATCTTCCCCGAACCGCAACAGGATGACCTGCTGCTGAGTAGTCGTTAGCTGGCGAATCGCCCAACGTACCCGTTGCTCTCTTTGCTGCTGCTCCAACATAGTGGTGGGACTGTGAGTTCCTGCCAACAGTTCTTCATCCAGATCGACAAATCCCATCTTTGACTGCTTTCTAAAGTAATCCATCGCCAGATTGTGAGCCACACGGTAGAGCCAACCCCGCAATTGACCTCGAGGCGCCTTCCGGGAGCCAAGGGCGTAGAGAAACCTGACAAAGGCTTCGCCTGTCAGATCTTCTGCCACCTGAGCGCTGCCGACGAGTCGATAGAGATACCGATAGATGGGCTCTGCATATCGATCATAGATCTCGGCCAGCGCTGCGGCATCGAACTCACGAGCCTGCTCTAGCAATACCGCGTCGGTTGTATTCAAGATCCCTTTTCCCTCACTCTAAGGACGCGATCGGTGCCCAAAAGTTACGGGGAGGCCACTGATTTTCTGATGAAAATGCAGAGCCTCCCCGTATTTTCTTCCGATATCCAGCTAAAGTTACTGTTTTCAGATCTTTTCGACCCCTTGCTGTGCTCGCCACCTGTTCGGCCAAGCTCCCTGACCGGATCAGTCTGCCTGAAAACAGTGCCAGGCTATGGCATCGCCGCGGGTTCGGGCAGCTCGACCGTGGACGTTGGCGTTGGTGTATCGGCCGCTGGCACGGGCGTGGGCGCCGGCGCCACAGGCAAGGGAGCCGCAATCGTCGGCGTGGGCGTAGCCACCGGCGCGACGGCAATCGGCGCCACCGTGGGCGCAGGCGATTCTACCACCTTCGGTTCCTCAGTAGCGGTGGGCAAGTCGCCTGGCAGCTCCTCTTCGGGTGTTTCGATGGCAGCCGGAACTACTGGTTCATCCGCGGGTGCTTGAGTTGCCGTCGGAGTGGGCGCGGTTGTGGCTATCGCATCCCACGACCACACGGTGTGGCATTTGGAGCACTGTCCGCGCGGGTGATTCGCCGGGCGATCTGCAGAGTGACAGGAATTGCAGCTCGTGAAGCCCGTGTGATCGAATTTGTAATCACTCCAGCTTGACGTGTTGTGGCACTTGGAGCACACACCGGTCCAATGCCCGGTAGGGGCAGGATGGCAGCTCACACAATCTACCAACCCATCGTGACTAAACTCTTCCACCAGCCAGCTCGTGGTATTGTGGCATGCCGAGCATTCGCCCGTATAGTGGCCATCGGGCGCTTCATGGCACGAAGTGCAATCCGCCAGGTCATCGTGGCTGAACACCGCTACCTGCCAATTATCGGTATTGTGGCATTCGGAGCATTGGCCGCCATAGTGCCCGGCGGGTGCCTCGTGGCACGAGGCGCAATCCACCAGACCCCCATGGTCGATGGCTATCACGTCCCAGTTGTCGGTGTTGTGGCATTGGGAGCATTGGCCCCCATAGTGTCCAGCGGGCGCGGCGTGGCACAAGGCGCAGTCCACCAGGCCGCTGTGGTCGACGGCCGTCACTTGCCAATCAGTAAGACTGTGACAACTGGAGCACTGGCCCCCATAGTGGCCGACGGGCGCCGCATGGCAACTGACGCAGTCAGACGACGGCGTATGAACAATCAGGGTTTCGAGCCAGGTAGCTGTACTATGGCAAGTCGAGCATTCGCCCGGATAGTGCCCACTGGGCGCCGAATGGCAGGTTTCGCAGTTCACTGAGCCGATATGATTCGGATTGCCCGAGCCCCAGTCGTAGGTGCTATGGCACTTGGCGCATCGCGTATCGTTGTGACCGCGTGGTATGTCCTCGCTGTGGCAGGTCACACAGTCCCGCCGACCATCGTGGGCGAACCTCACATTGTTCCAGTCAGTCACGGTATGGCATTCACTACACTGACCTGCGTAATGATCGACTTGGCTGTGGCAACTGGCGCAGTCCATGGTATCGTCGTGAGCTATCAGTGCCAACTCCCAGTCGGTCACCTGATGGCAGGTCGCGCAGGCGCCGTCATAATGCCTGGTAGGCAGCTCGGCTGCATGGCAACGCTCGCAGTTGGAATCGTCTCCGTGTTCGAACAGAATGGCTGACCAGTTGTCGGTGCTATGGCACGACGCGCACAGGCCGTCAAAGTGAGCCAGGGGTACGTCGTCTGGCACATGGCACGATTCGCAATCGGTATAACCGGCATGCGAAAAGAAACTATGCTCCCAGGCCACCCTGTCGTGGCAGTCGGAGCACTGCCCGGCATAGTGATCGGCAGGCAGATCTGCCGGCGCATGGCACGACGCGCAGTCGGCGTAGCCGCTGTGGTCAAAAGAGACCATATTCCAGTCTTCCGTGTCCAAATGGCAGTTGCTGCAACTGGCCGGCGCCTGCAACCCGGCCAACAACGGCCGAGTCGCTCGTCCGGGCAGCCAGGCCGCGTACAACAGACTGCTTTCCCCTCGCGAATAGTGCTGGGGCGGCGTATCATCCAGGTGGCACGAACGGCATTGATCCGCGTTCACATGATCGTACTCGATCATCTGCCAGTCTTGCGTGCCGTGACAGTCGGCGCAGAGCCCCTCATAATGCCGGAAGGGCGTATCGGCCCGATGGCACGATTCGCAATCCGTCAAGTCCTCATGTTCGAAGGAAATCTGCTCCCAGTCCTCGGTATTTCTGTGGCACAACAGGCAGGCATCCCCCATCTGACCGGAAGCCAGTTCATGGGGCACGTTGGGCGCCAGGCTGGCAGCCCATCGATCCAGACCTGGTTTGCCCAGCGCATAGTGATCCCGGGGCGTGTGATCCGCGTGGCACGACTGACACTCGACGACCTCGGCGTGATCGAACCGGTAGGGCTCCCAATGGTCGACGATGTGGCAGTCGGCGCAGGCCCCGTCAAAGTGATTGGCATACAGAGGGTTGTCGGGCAGTTCGTGACAGAGACTGCACTCGTTAGACGTCCCGGCGTATTTGCCCTCGCGATGGCAGGCCTCGCACTCGATATCGCGGTGCGCCCCGGTCAACGGATAGGCGCTATGCTCGACTTCTCCACTGAGAAAGGGAATGGCCAAAGCATCTCGCAAGCTGTTGCTGGGTGGCGCAACTGCCAACAGTTCCTCAGAAGAGGCAGCAATCAGCAGTGCATCGATCCGGTGGGCCAGCGTGGCAATCGAAGCCCGCGCCTCCACCGCCTGGAGACCCTGAACGACAATCTCGGTCTTTTCCAGCAGGCCATCGAATCGTTCCCACAGCGGGGCCTGCCTGGTTTTGGGCACGCGGCCCACATGCCGGGCCGCTTCGTCCAGGGCGTTCCCCACCGCCAGGGCGGCCGCGTCCACTCGCTTGTCGCTCTGCGCTTTGGTCAGGTTTGCCAAGCGGCGCTCGGCCAGATCCATCGAAATCTCGGCCCGTCGCGCCAGGCTGGGCGTCAGTGCGAGGCGCCACTGCTCCGTCGTATCCTGGATCCGGTACAGGGCGCCGCCGGGAGGAATGGGATGGAATTCCCACAACGCCAGCAGTCCGCCCACACCGAATAAGAGCAGAATATTGAACCCAATGAACACAACGATCAAGATTCTTTTCATGCGCGTTCCCTCCCTCGACACCCCGTCTCCATGAGCCAGCCGTGAGCAGTGCGCTCAATCCGGGCCCGGAATGTCACTCAGCGATCAGCTTTAGCGCCGCATTGATGGCAAAATTGGGCCCCTGCCCTCAGGTGCGCGCCGCATCCCCGGCAGTAGACCGCCGCTTCTTCCCCCATATTTCGAGCGCCGGCCCTCTGTACCTTGTACCGGCGCTGCACCGACCAGATCCCAACAAGAACGACTGCCGCCCCCACAGGCATCGACAGCCATAACCACAGGTTGCCGACTGTCGCGGCACGAGGGGCCACCATCGCTGCCAGAGTTTCATCCGGGTTGCCCATCACGGTCACTCCCGATGGGACTCCCTGGCGCACATAACGGAAATCGATGGCTACCGGCTCATCGGCAGCCACCTCTCCCAGATCGATCTGATGGTAGGTCAAGCCCAGCGACGAATCCAAACGGTTGGCCGTGGCCGCAGGTTCCAGAGTAAAGCCGGTAGACCCAGCGGGTTCGGCCACTTCGACCAGCAGGTGATCGATCGGCTGAAGGCTCTGCAAGATTATGTCTATTGCCTTGCTCGCTTGTTCTTGCGGCGCCCCCAGATAATATTCGTAGAAAAAGTGCGCGTTATCCAGCGTATAGGAAACCAGCGCCCACTCGGGCGCCTCGGGATCGATCTGCCGGTCATATTCCTGGGCCACCACCCCACCCGCGGTCAAGTCCATGACGGCCATCTGATTGATCTGCGCCGCCGACGGCACCCGAAAGGTCACGGCCTGGGGAAAATCGGCGCTGTCGGCCGCCAACCGACCCTGGACCACGACCAGCGTGCGCGGATCGTCAAACTCGGGCAGCACCTGCACCTTGAGTTCCTGGATGCGCAGCTCGCCTGCCGGGTCCTGGGCCTCGATAGAGACGCCCATCCCGGCCCACCACAGAGCCGCGATCACCAGGCAGCAGGCTGCCCACCGCCGGCTATTCATACGAACCTCCGCGGCCCGATTGCAGCGCCACCGGGTCCGGCTGCGCCTGTGTCGCTTCCTCAGCGCGCCCGGTGGGATGGCAACTGGCGCACTCGCTCAGATCAGAGATCCCTTTTTCCACATGGGAGCCCCGAATCTGTCGCGGATCGTGTGCATGGCACTCGATGCAGGTATACTCAACATAGCCTTTATCGATGTGACAAACCTGGCAATCCAACTCCTGGCCCCCGTGGTCGAGGGGGAAACCGTGCACCCGCAGCTCGGCTGGCGCCCAGGCCGAGGTCAGGTGGCAACGCTGACACTGGACGCCAAACTGCGCCTGATGCACTGCTGGTTCCAGATGACAGGCAAAGCAGTCGCTGCGCGTGTCCACATAGGACCGATCCGGGTGGCAATCCTCGCAACTCTGGTTCTGGTGGGCGCCATCGATCACAAAAACCGTGTCGTGGTAGAAGTCGGTCATGCGGTCCCGGCCGTCGTGGCAGCCGCTGCACCGCGATCCAAACTGGGCCTCATGGTCCTGCATAAAAGCCGCATCGGCGCCGCTGTGGCACGTCAGGCAATCCACGGCGCGGACGAACTTGGGACCCTGCCCGTGGCAGCTCTCACAGGTCAGAGGTTGCCCGTCATAGCCGGTGCGATGCTGGATTAGACTGAATCCACTGAGCAGCCCGTGATCAAAGGGCATCGTGGGCAACCGATTGAGAATCCCTTCCCGGCCTTGGTGCTCCGTGTGGCAGGTTTCGCACCGTTCGGTGCCGGGCAATCGACCGTGGATGCCCACATTCTCCTGGCGATCCTGGGCGATCCGTCCGTGACATTTTTCGCATCGTTCGGCGTCGGCGCCTCGCAGCAGCGAATGGCACAGCGAGCACTCTTTTTCAAATTCGGCGTGCGAGCGGTAGCCGCCCAACACCTCGCCATTGGGACTGGCAGCCGACACCGGCCCCGGGGGAAAAACCCGCGTGGCAACCAAGACGACCGCAGCCAGCAGCGCCACCGCGCCGATGACCAACACCGCCCGCACTCTTTTGGATCGAGTTCCCCCAGCCGTTCGCCCGCGCATCATCCGAGGCTCCTCGCGTTCCCTATTGACCCTGGGCCGGCGTGTCGGTCAAGCCGGACCCTTCGAACGAGAGATGAGCCGGCTCGGGTTCGCCGGTCTGCCCCACCTGGTCCAGGGCGCGGCGATATTCCCTTCCCGAAACCCCATAGCCCATCCGCGCCGCTTCGTCGGCCACCCCGGTGGGGTGGCACGTGGAGCAATCGTCATAGTCGTCGATCTCTTCCGCCTCGTGCACTGCCTGCATCTCGGCTGGATCGTGGTCGTGGCAGCCATAGCAGGTGTTGGCGGCGTACGAGTCGGTGTGGCAGGTCTGGCAGGCAACCAACCCCTGGCCTCCATGGTCCAGCAGGAACACGTGGCGCAAGAGCTGGGCCGGCTTCCAGGTTTCCAGGCCGTGGCAGCGCGAGCAATCCTGCCCAAAGCGCGCGGCATGGATCTCGGGCTGTTCGTGGCAGGCGCGGCACTCGTGGGGTCCCATCTCCTCCGAAATCTCCACGGCCATCAGATCGGGCTCTTCCACCGCCGTTTCCCAACGGATGTTGTTAGCAGCCAGCACCTGCTCGACATTCGACCAACCCGACGTTTTGATCAGCGTCACCAGGCTTTCCACTTCGTAGGTGTGCAGGGACCCATCGCCGCCCACGTGCCAGGCCGACATGGCCGTGCCATGGGGCGGCCGCGCCACCGTGTCGTACAGCACCGCGTGATCGGCGTGGGCCAGCGCCGGATTGTTCAGCGGCGGCGCCGACCCAATGCCCTCGCCCCCCGGCCCGTGACAGGCAATGCAGCGGTCCACATAGACCACGGCCCCATCGGCCAAAAAGTCCTGCTGGACCTGGATCCGAGATTCCTGCAGCCGAACCGGCTCCCGCCAGGCATACACCGGCAGTGCGACGATCAGGACCACTAGGGCCGCCACGGCGATCAGCGTGTATCTGTTCATGGCCTCTTTTCCATCCCCTCTCGTGCGATCTCCTGGGGTTTCCGGCAGCTCAGGCAACGACCCACTGGCTCGGCTCGAACCCGGCCCGCTGCACCGGTTGCGACGTATCCACCATCACCTTGCCGTCCTGCATCGTCACGGCAAACAGATCCAACGGCCGGGGGACCGGCGGACCGCCATGGACGCCGTGCAGGTCAAAGACCGCCGCGTGACAGGGGCAGTAGAAGCATTGGTCCGCCGCCTCCCAGTAGACGGTGCAGCCCAGGTGGGTGCAGCGGCTGTGAATGGCCATAAAGCCCCCCTCGGCCGAGCGGATGAGAAAGAACCGCGCCTGGGGGAATTCGGTGACCGACCCGGCAGGAAAGTTGTCCACAGCGCCCGCCGTGATCATCCCGCCATACTCGCCCCCCGCGGCATTCGAGCGCAGGTAGAGGACGCTGACGCCGCCAAACTCGACCAGGGCCAGCAGGCTCAGCGCGCCCACGCCCATCCGCAGCAGGTTGCGGCGGCTGTACATCCGTTCGGCCGACCCGCCGTTTAGCGGACAGGTGAGTCCTTCGGTCTCGTCCTCGGTCGATGTGGGGGTGCTTCCGTGTTCATCCATGGCTCGTTCCTCGCTCCTTGTCCGCGGGATCAAAAGGGCAACACCAGGGCCATGTTCGGCCCCCGGAAAAAGACGCCGACGATGGTCAGCGCCACCAAACTGCACATCACAAAGCTGAACAGCCCCACCAACGCCTCGCCGTGGCTCAGCTTGAGCAGGCGGCGGATGCCGCCATAGACGGCCGCCAGGCCGCCCAGCGTCAGCAGCAACGGCACCAGTCCCGTCGACAGGATCAGCGGCCACGAAGGCAGGATCGCCAGCCAGTCGATCCAGTATTCATCGGCCACCACCAGCAACGGCACCAGGTAGGTGCTCAGCACCAGCGCCGCCAGGGCGGCGTTCCGCCCGCCCGTCGACCGAAAGTAGACGCCGATATCGCTTTCCTTGCGGTCCCACAGCGGCAGCAGGGCCAGGCCGATGAGGACGATGAACACCAGGATGATGGCCGCCAGGGGGTGCATGTGCAGCAGCAGTTCCTGCACCCCGGCAAAGAACCAGGCCGCTTTGGCCGGGTTGGGCGGATGGAGCGGATTGGCCAGCGCCTCCAGAGGGGCGGGCACCACCATGGAGAAGATCGCGATGGCGCTGA